>NZ_JBKORB010000003.1:0-237751 GCF_046764905.1 Campylobacter parajejuni | reverse complement strand
TACAGATGTGGAAACGCCTTGCTCCATCTCGAACCAAGAAGCTAAGCACATCGTGGGTGATGATACTACGCCTTACTGGCAGGGGGAAAGTAGCTCATTGCGGACTTGTTAGTATTTATCTTTTTTATTCTTGATAAACTTCTTCAATGCTTTTCTTGTTTAGCTTTATTGTTTGTTTTTTAAGGTTTTTTAGTTAAGTTTTATTACTTTAGATTACTTGATTTTAAATTGATTATTACTGCTTTGTTTTTAGTTAAATTGATTTAAAACTTTTTTCTAAAAAGCTAAAATCTAAACTATTTTTAGCATCCTTATCCATTAAAAGCATTGCTAAATTTGCCTTTAGAATGCCTTTAAATAAGCCTTATTCTATAAAATCACTTCAAAAAAAACAT
Source organism: Campylobacter parajejuni (assembly GCF_046764905.1). Classification (NCBI taxonomy): domain Bacteria; kingdom Pseudomonadati; phylum Campylobacterota; class Epsilonproteobacteria; order Campylobacterales; family Campylobacteraceae; genus Campylobacter; species Campylobacter parajejuni. The sequence goes on along the minus strand of NZ_JBKORB010000003.1, from coordinate 237,356 downwards.
TTTTAATAAAAATTTTTAATAAAACAGAGATATTTCAGTTTTTTAAAGCTTAAAAGCAAGTTGTATTAAAAAATAGCTATGTTTAAAAAACAACTAGCTATATAAAAGCCCTAAAATGCTTTCGTATAAGTTTTACATCTGCTTTGCTTAAAGCTAGAATGATTTTATTTAAAAAACAATTTTCATCAAGCAAATAGTAAAAGACTTAAAAATTTAAAGAGTTTTAAATTTATTATCAAACTTGTTTTTGCTTCAAGTTTTGTTTGCTTAAATATTTCAATTCATGATTTTAAAAGTTTATGGGTTTATTTAAATTCAATGATAAGTTCAGACTTGAAAGCTTGTTTTAAAAAGAATGTGATTTATAAGATAAAAGCATTATATGGTAAGTTTTTAAAGCTTTTTAAGTTTGAGTGGGGTAGAATTCGAGAGCAATATTAACGAAAAGATGTCATAAATTTTAGAAGGCATCGAAAATGGATTTCACAAAATTTCTTAATAATTTCCAACCCATATCAAAATCACCCCAACAAGCCAGTGTTTTTAAGTCTTTTAAATTGAATTTAAAACCAAGAGTTTTAGATGAAAAAGATGAAAATCCCACTTCCTTGGATAAGCAAAAAACAGATGTGGCTCAAAGTATGCTTCAAAGATTAGAAGATGAAAAGGTGTTTAATCAAAAAGTCAGCGTTAAGGTCAAAAATGCTGAGAAAGGTATGGTAAGCATATATTTTAGAGACCCCATTACTAATAAACTCGTTCGCAGTGCTTTAAGTCCCCAAGCCATCAACAAAATGGGCGTGGAATTTAGTAATGATGATATGACAAAAAGACTCGATGGTTCTTATATTTTAAGTGGAAAAGCTGAAAAATTTATCGCTGGATGGTATGCTGATATAGCTTATACTAGAGCTTATAGGGCTAGTGATAGGAATGATGATGGTTTTTTGGAGGATTACGAGCTTGAAGATGTAAAGGGTGGTTTTGTAGCACAAGAGACTAGCCTTGGGCTTTTTGTTCAATCTTACACTCAGTTAAATGCCAATGCTGACACTTTATTTGGCTTTGGGCAAGAATTTAGACAGCTACGCCCAAGTAATACTAAAGACACGGATTATGCTGCTAGAACCATAGGCTTGGAGCTTGATAAAATGGTAAGGCAGGATGGTGATTTTAATGGCGAACTTAGTTTTAGTGAAACAGGTATGCAGATGGTCAAGAGCAAGCCACCTGTGCAAGGATGGAGTGAAAGCATTGGTATATTGGCTTTAACTAAGTTTGGTCAAACTAATACGATAGAAATCAAAGATATATTAGATAAACTAGGCAAAGGTGTAAAATATGATGATTTAAGTGAAGATGAAAAAGCTCTACTTAAAATGCAATTGTCCGATAAAATTTTTGATGAAGTTGAAGATAAAGAAACAGGGGATAAAAAACTTGTTTTTAATCCAGATAAATTTAAAATCTTTTATGAGGGTTTTGTAGATTTATTTAAACAAAGAAGTGCGAAAATGCTAGGCTTAAAGCCAGAAGAGGCGAGCAGATTAAATTATGAAAATCTTGGACAAATTGTTGGAGAAATGAAACAAACTTATTTTGATACAAATTCTACAAGCTACGAAAAAATCGCTGATTTAATTAAAATTTGGGCTTAATATCTATCCCAAATTTTCTTATTCTTATCTTATTTTTTATTAAAGCTATTTTTATTTCTTGTATAAAACTAACTAATAAAACTTTAGTCATATAGACTAAATAAAATTAAGTAAAATTTTTTATATATATACTTGACAAAATAACACTCAATGTTGTATAATACTCCTAGCAATCAAACAATAGAGTGCTAAAAATTTAAGGAAAGAGTGATGAAAAGCAGAGATAAAAAGGATTTGATTTTAGATTCTATTATCCAAACCTATCTTTTAGGCAACGCTCCCATTGGCTCAAGTGAGTTGAATTTAAATCTTTGTATTCCTGCTTCAACTATACGCGTTTATCTTAAAAGGCTAAGCGATGAAGGTTTGATTACTCAGCTTCATATAAGTAGTGGCAGAATTCCTACTATTTTGACGATGCAAAATTATTGGCAAAATTTCTGGGAAAAAGAACAGGATAAAGATATAAATATTAAAAATGAGAATTTTTTAAAAGAACTGAGTAGGGAGTTTGAAATTTATTGCCTTATTTATGGGGGCAGGAGTTTAATGCTTGAAGATGTGCTTGAACTTAATGCTAAATTTATAGTGCTTGATTTTAAAGAAGAAGAGCTTGTTTTAAAGTATGAAAAACAGACTCTGGATTTTTTGCAAAGTCTTATAGGACTTGACCTTTTTAGTATAGAAAAAATAGCTTTTAGGGTTCATTTTGTGGAACTTATAGAAAAGATAACAAGTTTAAGGCAAAATCTGATTTATTGTAGAAGCAATGAAAAAAGAGCTTATCAAATTTATCAAAATGATGAATTTGTTAAGCTCTTAGATTGTGGTGTTCATCGTTATTTTAAAGAAAGTCTTGAATTTGAACCTTTATTTAAAGAAGGTTTTATGGGGCTCAAGGTGGATGCACGGTTTTTGGACGAAGATGTAAATATTATCTTAGCAGGTAGTGTTTATACGGATTATAAAAAAATATTACAATATATAAAGGAGGCGGCGTGAGCGAAGAAAAGCAAAAAGTTGAAAACGAAAACGCACAAAGTTCTGAAAATTTGCAGGATGAAAATTTGCAAAATATCGATGAGAGAGAGCAAAATACCTTGCAAAAAGATTATGATGAATTAAAAGACAAATATATGCGTGCAAATGCTGAATTTGAAAATATTAAAAAAAGAATGGAAAAAGAAAAGCTAAGTGCTATGGCTTATGCTAATGAAAGCTTTGCAAAAGACTTGCTTGATGTTTTAGACGCTTTAGAAGCGGCTGTAAATGTGGAGTGTCAGGATGAAATTAGCTTAAAAATCAAAGAAGGAGTGCAAAATACTTTAGATTTGTTTCTTAAAAAACTTGAAAAGCACGGAGTGGCTCTTATCAAAGAAGAAAAAGAGTTTGACCCTAATTTACACGAAGCAATGTTTCATGTAGAGAGCCAAAACCATCAAAGTGGCGAAGTGGTTGCTGTGCTTCAAAAGGGTTATAAAATAGCAGGTAGAGTGATTCGCCCGAGCAAAGTTAGCGTAGCAAAATAAATTTGAAAGGATAAAAAATGGCGAAGCAAAAAAAAGATAGCGGAAAAAATTATACCAAAGAGGAAATTATATCTATTAAGGATTATACAGATAAAAATGGAATTTTTCAAACATACGAAGATGGAAATGAGTATGCCGAAATTCACTTTAAGAATACCGGAAAAGAAAGATCCGGTTCCGCTCTTTATATGTGTGCTTGGAGAATTGCAAATGGAGAATACGATCATTATCTCAAATAGATAAAATTTTAATAAAATAAATTTGAAAGGATAAAAAATGAGTAAAGTTATAGGTATAGATTTAGGAACAACCAATTCTTGTGTTGCTGTGTATGAACGCGGCGAGAGTAAAGTAATCCCAAATAAAGAAGGCAAAAATACAACTCCTTCTGTGGTAGCTTTTACGGACAAAGGCGAGGTTTTAGTGGGCGATAGTGCAAAACGCCAAGCCGTAACTAATCCCGAAAAAACTATTTATTCTATTAAAAGAATTATGGGTTTGATGATAAACGAAGATGCGGCTAAAGAAGCTAAAAATAGACTTCCTTATCATATCACTGAGAGAAATGGTGCTTGTGCGATTGAGATTGCAGGTAAAATTTACACCCCACAGGAAATTTCGGCTAAGGTTTTGATGAAGCTTAAAGAAGACGCTGAAGCCTTTTTAGGACAAAGCGTTGTGGATGCGGTTATTACCGTGCCTGCGTATTTTAATGATGCCCAAAGAAAGGCAACAAAAGAAGCTGGAACCATAGCAGGACTTAATGTCTTAAGGATTATCAATGAACCTACTTCAGCGGCTTTAGCTTATGGGCTTGATAAAAAAGATAGTGAAAAAATAGTCGTTTATGATTTAGGTGGGGGAACCTTTGATGTAACCGTGCTTGAAACGGGCGATAATGTCGTAGAAGTTTTGGCAACCGGGGGGAATGCTTTCTTGGGTGGTGATGATTTTGATAATAAACTCATCGATTTTTTGGCTAGCGAATTTAAGGATGAAACAGGCATTGATTTAAAAAACGATGTGATGGCTTTGCAACGCCTTAAAGAAGCAGCAGAAAATGCGAAAAAAGAGCTTAGTTCTGCCAATGAAACAGAGATAAACTTGCCTTTCATTACAGCCGATGCGAGCGGTCCAAAACACTTGGTAAAAAAACTTACTAGAGCTAAATTTGAAAGTATGATAGAAAAGCTTGTAAGCGAGACCATCACTAAAATCAATGAAGTAGTAAGTGATGCGGGGCTTAAAAAAGATGAAATTAAAGAAATCGTTATGGTAGGGGGTTCTACTCGTGTTCCTTTAGTGCAAGAAGAAGTGAAAAAAGCTTTTGCTAAGGAGCTAAATAAATCCGTAAATCCTGATGAAGTTGTAGCCATCGGTGCAGCAATTCAAGGTGCGGTTATAAAAGGCGATGTTAAAGATGTGCTTTTGCTTGATGTTACTCCACTTTCTTTGGGTATAGAAACTTTGGGCGGAGTTATGACTAAGATTATCGAAAAAGGCACGACTATCCCAACTAAAAAAGAGCAAGTTTTCTCCACAGCCGAAGATAATCAAAGCGCTGTAACGATTAATGTTTTGCAAGGAGAAAGAGAATTTAGCCGTGATAATAAATCTTTAGGAAATTTCAATCTTGAAGGAATTCCACCTGCACCACGCGGTATGCCACAAATCGAAGTTACTTTTGATATTGATGCCAATGGTATTTTAACCGTTTCTGCAAAAGATAAGGCAACAGGCAAGGCTCAAGAGATTAAAATCACAGGTTCAAGCGGACTTAGCGAAGAAGAGATTAATAATATGGTAAAAGATGCCGAGCTTCACAAAGAAGAAGATAAAAAACGCAAAGAAGCTGTGGATGCTAGAAATGCAGCCGATAGTTTAGCCCATCAAGTGGAAAAATCTTTAAATGAATTGGGCGAAAAAGTAGCAGCCGATGATAAAGAGAATATCCAAAAAGCCCTTGATGATTTGCGTGAGACTTTGAAAAATCAAAATGCAAGTAAGGAAGAAATTGAAAGCAAAATGAAAGCTTTAAGTGAAGTTTCTCATAAATTAGCTGAAAATATGTATAAAAAAGATGAGCCAAATGCAGCTAATGATAAAAAGAAAAAAGATGATGATGTAATTGACGCTGAAGTTGAGTAAGCTTCTAAAATCTTTATTCAAGCCTTTTAAAAAGGCTTGAATTTAATTCTATTTTTTTAAATATTTTTTAGTAGTGATTTTATATAATATTATTAATAAAAATACAAGGAAATCGTTATGGAACAAAGCCAATTCCAACCCATTATTAACTTTATATGGAGTGTAGCAGATGATTTACCTAGTCTTTTAAAGCCAAATACCAACACAAACGCAAAGCCTATACAACTACGAGTAAAACACCCTTTTTACCATACGCCAACTTTACTATAGCACGCAAAATAAAAACTCCCTTGATATGAGTAATCTTTTTAAATGACTTACTTAAATCGCAAGATATTATTTTACAAAGAAATGGAGAGTTAAAGCCTTCTTTTGCAGATGGTTCAAGCAAAAGTCTTGAAACTAAATTAAAAGAACTTGCAAATATCATCAAAGACTTTAACAACAAATATGCAAATATAGACTTTAATGAAAGTGATAAAATAACTAAAATTCTATATAATATAAAAGATGATATAATAAAAAATGAAAGAATACGTGAAGCTTTTAGCAAATTCGATATGCAGAATTCTCGTATTGAGTTTGATACACTTTTGAAAGATAAAATTTAAGATATCTCGGAGTTAAATTTAGAACTTTTTAAACAATTTAATCAAAACATAGAATTTAAAGACAAGATAGCAAATACGATGTTTAATATGGTTTGTAATGATTTTTAAAGCATAAAGTTGTCAAAAATAAGGATAAATGTTTGTGAGTGTAGATTTTTTTAAAACCTTTGATATTTCTAATGCAGAACGCCTAAAAGCCAAGAAAACACAGGGTAAAAAATATGAAATTTTTCTCAATGAAAATGAGCAAAGTCTTGTAACTCATAAAGTGTCTTTTAGGGAAATTTTGAGATATTATTATCTTTACCCAAAGAATGCCATTCCTTCTTTTAAACTACCTTTTTGCAAACCTAATTTGAGTGATTTTGATACTCCACATATTACTTGGCTTGGACATTCTTCACTTTTTGTAAGTTTTAAGGAATATAAAATTTTAATAGATCCTATTTTTAACACTCATGCTTCGCCTATTTCTTTTATTAACAAGGCTTTTGAAAATGCACCTGTTTATAATGCAAATGATTTTAATGAAATTTTTGCTGTTATTATCACGCATTCACATTTTGATCATTTAGATGCTAAGAGTGTAAAAGCTTTAAAAGATAAGACTAAATTTTTTATTACGCCTTTAAAGGTAGGGAATTATTTGAAAAGTTATGGCGTAAGTGAGAAAAAAATCATAGAGCTTAATTGGTGGTGTGGGGTAGAATTTGATGATTTAAAAATTATAGCAACACCTGCACAGCACAGCTCAAGCAGAGGCGATGGTAAAAACAAAACCCTTTGGGCTTCTTTTGTGATAGAATTTATAAGTGTAAATAAGAGAGTGTTTTTTAGTGGAGATGGAGGGTATTTTACGCATTTTAAAAAAATAGGTAAGTATTTTGGAGATTTTGATTTGGTTTGTCTTGAAAGTGGACAATTTAATATTGCTTGGCCTTTTTCACATTCTTTTCCTGAGCAAATTTTAAAAGAAGCAAAAGAACTTAACGCAAAAGCTGTAATGCCTATACATTGGGGGAGATTTTTAGCGGGAACTCACGCGTGGAATGAGATAGTAAAATTTCTTTATGAAAATTTATCCTTACCCCTTATCACGCCAAAAATGGGTGAAACTTACGAAATAGGAGCTAAATTTAAACAGGATTTTTGGTGGAAAGAAGGATAAATTAACACAAGTTTATAATCTGTATTTTGGTTTTTTGCTATAGTTTTATAAAACCAAAAAAAGGAGATTTTATGAAAATCATTCAATGGAATAGGGCAGAATTTAGTCCAAAAGAAGTAAAAATCAATGTTTTAATTGACAATGAAAAAGGTAAAGAGATTCAAATTTTATTAGCTAAAGATAGCATAATGAAAGAGCATAAGGCCCATTTTGCTATACAAGTACAGGTTTTAAGTGGTAAAATTTGGTTTGAAGTGGAAAATGAAAAATTTGAATTAAATGCTTTGGATATGATAAGTCTGGAAGCAAATGTGGCACATTCTTTAGGTGGATTAGAAGACTCTATAATAAGACTTAGCTTGAATAAATTTGACAATATTCAAAGAGTGAATGCTGCATTTAAAAAACCCTAAGGCGTTTTGGTGGTTTTATTGTGGGTTAGTCTAAGAAAATTCTAGGTTTTTCAACCTAGAATTTGTAATTTTTAATGAAACTAACTATTCTTTCTAAACCTTTTTGAATAAGCTCATCGCTTGTTGCATAAGAAAGTCTAAAATATCCATCCATACCAAAGCCAATTCCCGGAACAACAGCGACTTTTTCTTGCTCTAGCAATTTTTGGCAAAATTTCATAGAGTCTTTTTCGATTTTTTGTATATTGACAAAAAGATAAAAAGCACCTTCGGGTTTATAAATGCTGATATTTGGAATTTTATCAAGTATGCTTAAGGCTAGATTGCGGCGTTTTTCAAAGGCTTGACGCATTTTTTCTATATCTTCATCGCACTCTCCATTTAAAGCAGGAATGGCTGCGTATTGAGTGATGGAGCAAATATTTGAAGTGCTTTGACCTTGAAGCCTTTTGACAGCCGAAACTAGAGCTTTATTTTTGCTTGCCATATAGCCAAAACGCCATCCGGGCATAGCTCCACATTTGCTAAGTCCATTTATGGTTACAGTGCGTTTTAGGGCGTCTTCGCTTACACTTGCAAAAGCTGCAAAATCAAAACCATCATAGCGAAGTTTTTCATACATTTCATCACTTAAAACAATGATTTGCGTTCCTTCTAGCACTTTAGCAATTTCAGTTAGCTCTTCTTTAGAATAAATGCAGCCCACTGGATTAGATGGGGAGTTTAATATAAGCATTTTGGTTTTGTTTGTAATGCTATTTTTAAGCTGTTCCGGGGTAATTTTAAAGCCATTTTCTTCTAAGCCTTCTATAAACACAGCTTTTCCTCCAGCAAATTTTACCATCTCAGGATAACTTACCCAGTAAGGACTAGGGATGATGACTTCATCATCTTTTTCGATTAGGCATTCTATGCACTCAAAAAGAGAATGCTTTGCACCCACATTTGTGATGATTTCGCCTATTTCGTAATCAAGATTATTGTCTTTTTTAAGCTTGGTTTGGATAGCTTTTAAAATTTCAGGAATTCCCGCAACAGCAGTGTATTTTCCACATCCTTTTTCAATGGCAGCCACAGCGGCGTTTTTGATGGTTTGTGGCGTGTCAAAATCAGGTTCTCCCGCAGAAAAACTAATAATATCCTCGCCCTTAGCTTTAAGCTCACTAGCTAGTGCAGTGATGGCTAAAGTGATAGACTCTTCTAAAACTTGAGACCTTTTTGTAAGCATTTTTTAATCCTTAATATTTTTTATTTAATTTTAGCAAAAAATGGCTTTTTTGTGATGAATAAAAGTTAAAAATGGCTTATAAATTTTTAAATCTCTGTCTTTTGAGTGTAAATGATACCATTAAAAGTGATGATAAAAAAGAATATATTAATAAAAATTGTTGGATTAAGCTAAGGAAAATAATATAAAAATATCATTTTTAGGTTTAAATAATTTTAAAAAATTTTTAGAATGAAGAAATAAAAAGACAAAAACAGGAGAAATAAAATGACAATGCAAATAATACAAGATCAAATTCCACAGGAATTATCAGGGAGAATGACAAAACAGAGCTTAGAGAGATTGGCAAATCATCTTCACTTAGCGACCCAAAACGATATGAGAGATATTCCACTATGGCTACTTTGGGACTTAGCGATAACTTGCAAACAATTAGATTTAAAAGAGAATTATCAGAAAGTCTTAGTAGAAATACAGATGAAGCTAGAAACACAGCACAAAGCAGACTTAGCGGAGCAGAGAGCAGAGAAAGCAGAGCAATTGTATTAGCAAATAAAGAATTTTAGAATATCAATGAAGAAATATTAAATAAGTTAAGCAAAGAAGAAAACAAGGAATTTAAAGACTATATTAAAATTTAAGAAAGCAAACTTTGCTTTCTTGCTAATATTCTAAAACTTCAAAGTGATTTAAAATATTGAGTGAAATTTTAAAAAATGAGAAATTTTGTATTCAATTTTTTGAAAAATTATTATGTGATAATATGTAAAAATTTTATGTATTATAAAGAAAATAATTATAAATTAGTCCGAGTGGTTATATTTTGGAGTGATTAAAAAAAAGTTTTCTGCAAGAATAACAAGTAAGATATTTTTGTTTGAGAAAATTTCTTTTATAACACCCCAAAAATTCATTTAAATTCCTATGCTTTTTAAGTAGCCATTATCATTTAAGAAAAGATAAAGCTCCCCTAAAATATGCTTTTTTTGCTTTTCATTGACTAGCCTAGAAGCGCTAATGCGTTCGTTTAAAATATCCATAATAGCGTGTATATCATAGTCTAAATCTTCTAAAGTATCAAGTATGGATTGTGCTTCTATAATGCTTTTGATTTCATAGCCCTTTTCATCGATACTAATAGTAGCTTCAGTAGGATGGGTAAAAAGATTATGCTTCATTCCAAGCACTTCTTGATAGGCACCCACAAGGAAAAAGCCTAGAAAATAATTCTCTTTCTCCACATCCACATCGTGCAAAAATAAAGGCTTATCTTTAGAATACGAAATTTCTCCATCACTATCACAGGTAATGTCCCATATACTAGCACTCCTAGTTGGTTTTTCATCTAAGCGGTCAAGGGGCATAATGGGAAAATTCTGTTCTAGCCCCCAAAAATCAGGCATACTTTGAAAAAGCGAAAAATTTACCAAATATCTTTCTTGCACTTCATCTTGTATAGCGAGTAAGTCCGCAGGGTTTTGTTTATCTCCTAAAAGCAAAATGGCTTTTTTTGTGATTAAATGGGTCAAAATTTCAGCATTAGAGCGGTCTTGCAAATCCACATAACCTAAATCAAAAAGGGTCAAAATACTTTCAAGATGGTCTATACTATCGTGTAAATATTCTAAGGCATTGGAAGGTTTTATGCTTTTATAAAGGTCATAAAGCTCATCGATGAGTTTTGGATTTTGCTTTTTTAACAAGAGTTTATTTTCTGCGTATTCTTGTGAAAAAAGCTCTAGCACAGGAGCGACCAAAACAGCGTGATTGGCTGCTACAAAACGCCCACTTTCTATGAAAATATCAGGCTCTAAATCCTTTTTTTGTTCGGCTATATTTTTTAAGATAAAAACCACATCATTAGCATATTCTCTTAGGGTATAATTTCTACTTTTTTCATTTTTAAACTGCGAGTATTCCACAGCTAAACCGCCGCCAAGATTGATAGCTTTTAAATTTTTAGCTCCCATTTTTCTAAGTTCTGTGTAGATATTACCCGCTTCATTTAAGGCTTTTTTGAGCGGATGAATTTCGGTAATTTGTGAGCCCAAATGAAAGTGAATCATAGTAAATTGTTCTAAAAGTTTGTTTTCTTTTAGCAAATGAACCGCTTCTATGAGTTCAGTGGAAGTAAGACCGAATTTAGAATTTATCCCCCCACTTTTTGCCCAAATTCCAACCCCAGCAGAGTGCAAACGCACACGCAAACCTATGTTTGGCTTTGGTTTAAAGCGTTCTTTGGCTATATCGATAATGGCTTCAAGTTCGTTAAGTCCTTCTATGGTTAAGGTGATATTATGTCCCATTTCAGCAGCTATAAAGCCTATATTGATAAGTTCTCTATCTTTAAAACCATTCACAGTTACAGGTGCGCTTTCGTTATTATAAGCCATAGCGAGCAAAAGTTCAGCCTTTGAACCTGCTTCAAGTCCATAATTATAATCCTTACCCAGTTTTACAAGATTTTTAACAAAACCGGGATATTGATTGACTTTTAAAGGATAAACCGCATTAAATCTTCCTTTGTAGCCAAATTCTTTTCTTGCTTTGTTGAAATTTCCATAAATATTTTCGATTTGTTTTTGAATGAGATGAGGAAATCTTAAAAGCAAAGGTCCTTTATACCCATCATCTCTTAATTCTTTGACTATATCAATGATGGCAGGTTTTTTTTCGTGATTGATGCAAACTTTGCCATTTTTGATAATGAAATTTTCATTTCCCCAAATATCAATGCCATAATTCATCATAAAACCTTCTCCAAATGCGAAATTTTAATCATTTTTTCTTCTTTTTTTGTCAAATTTTTATAAAACAAATTTCCATTTTGTGCTTCATTTTCTCCCATACAAAGAAAAATTTCAGCCTTATTTTTATCCGCATTTTCAAGGTGTTTGGCGAGTTTTCTTGCTTCATAGCTTAAAAGAACTTTGTGTTTTTTTCTTAGCTTTGTGGCGATATTTAAAAGTTTGTGGATGTAAATTTCATCCATAGCACAAAGATAAATCCCTTCTCTTTCTAAGCTTTCTTCTTTTTGCTCTAAAATGGCTATAATTCTTTCTATACCCATAGCAAAACCTACGCCAAAACCACTTTTTCCACCCAGATATTCAACCAAGCCATCATAACGCCCGCCCCCTGCAATAGCGGCTTTTGCGCCAATTTCATCGCTAATAAATTCAAAAGCTGTTTTAGAATAATAATCCAGCCCCCTAACCAGCTTAGAATCCACTTCAAAATCCACTCCATTTTCCTTTAAAACGCTTTGTAAAATTTCAAAATCTTTTTGACAAGATGGGCATAAATTTTGATTTAAAAGCGGAGCATATAAAAGCAAATTTTGACAATGTTCGTTTTTGCAATCCAAAACACGAATGGGATTTAAACTTTTTCTGCGTAAGCAATCTTCACAAAATCCTTCTTTGCTATTTAAAAAATGCACTAAATTTTCGCGATATTTTGGCATACATTCTAAACAGCCTAAAGAGTTAATCACGAGTTTAAATTGAATATCTAAGCGTGAAAAAATTTCCACTAGCATTAAGATAAGACTTGCATCTTCATAGACGCTTTGCACTCCAAAGCTTTCAACCCCAAACTGATGAAATTCTCTCAAACGCCCTTTTTGCGGTCTTTCATAGCGAAACATTGAGCCGTGATAAAACCATCTTTTCACACTAGTGTTTTTATCGAGTTTTTTTTCTATATAGGCACGCACCACCCCAGCAGTTCCTTCAGGACGCATACAAACATGATTTTCGCCCTTGTCGATAAATTCATACATTTCCTTGCCTACTATATCAGAGCTTTCTCCTACGCTTCTTTTAAAAAGGGTGCAAAGCTCTAAATGGGGCGTGTTTATGAAGCTAAAGCCATAATTTTTAGCCACTTCTTCACAGCTTTTAATCACTTTTTCATAATAATACGCATCTTTATCTAGTAAATCCTTCATTCCTTTTAAGGCGTTAATCATTGTAAAAATTCCTTTATTTTTTGATGTAAATTTTCCTTGCTTTCTCTAGCATTTAATTTTAAAATTTCAATTTGAATGTTTTGATTTAAAAAATCCAAAACACATTCAAGTTTATTTTGGACGCTTAAAAAATACTGGGTGCCGCGTTTTTCTATGCTATCGGGTTCTTTTTGACTTAAGCGTTCTTTGATGAGTTTTTCATCGCCCTTTAAAAAGATTATTTTTTGTGGAAAAAATTTATCTAAAGCAAAGCTATTTAAGGCAAAAAGCAAATCATTTTCAAAGTCTTTTGCATAAGCCATACCTGAAATAAAACTCCTATCGCTGATAATGAGTTTGTTTTGATGGGTTTTTAAAATTTCTTCAAAATGCTGGGCGCGGTCTGCTAAAAAAAGTAAAAGCTCGGCTTTTTTACTGATGGGATAAGTTTTATTCAGTAAAATTTCTCTTAAATGTCTTCCAAGCTTGGTTCCGCCCGGCTCAAGCGTAAAAATGGCGTCTTTATAATATTCTTTTAGAAGCGAAATTTGTGTGCTTTTTCCTACGCAATCTATACCTTCAAACACTACATACAAGCTTTATCCTTTAAAAGGGGTAAAATTTCTTTTGGAACAAGAGAGCTGACATCTCCGCCGTGTGCTACGATAGAACGGACAATGGAGCTTGATATGAAGGCATTTTTGAGATTTGGCATAAGATAAATGGTCTCAATATCTTCCCAAAGCGTATGATTAGCGTAGCCAATTTGCAATTCGTATTCAAAATCGCTTACCGCCCTAAGCCCACGGATTATCGTGCTGACTTTTAATTGCTTAGCTAAATCTACAAGCAAATTATCAAAAGTGATAATTTTAACGCTATTTAAATTTCGCGTAGCAAGCAAGGCGAGTTCTTTGCGTTTTTCTAAATCATAAAAGGGCTTTTTATGCTCGCTTGTTGCTATGGCAACGATGACTTCATCAAAAATTTTTAAAGCACGCTTTATAACATCTAAATGTCCATTGGTAATAGGGTCAAAGGTTCCCGGATATAAACAAGTCATTTTTGCTCCAATTTTTTTAGAAATATAACAAATTTAAACTAAAAATTCTGCCATTTTTTATATAAATTATGTTTTATTTCTAAAAGGTCTAGCCATTTGCCTATGATAAAATTTTCTAATTCTTGTAAATTTTTTGCCCCAGAATAACTTGCCAACACAGGAGCTGCAATGATAGCTCCCATTTGGCTTAGTTTTAGCATATGTTCTAAATTTAGCGTAGAAAAAGGCATTTCCCGCACCGCTAAAATCAAGCTTTTTCTTTCTTTTAAAGCAACCGCTGCCGCACGGGTTAGCAAACTATCGGCAAAACCTGCGTGAATTTTTGCTAAACTTGAAATAGAGCAGGGTGCGATAATGGTTTTTTCTATACCAAAAGACCCACTCGCTACGCTTAGGCTTAAATTTCCATCATCTAAAAAATAGGTGTTTTTGAAGTTTTTTTCACAAAGCTTTTCTAAATTTTCTTTATTTTCAGCCTCGTAGCTTAATTTTGCACCTTGGGTTAAAATACAATAAAGCTCGCAGTGATTTTCTAAATTTTTTAATAATTTTAGTCCCAAATTAACACTGCTTGAGCCAGAAATTCCTAATAAAATTTTCATTGTATTATCATCCTATTTTTCCCCACAACAATGCCTTGCATTACCCTGCCTTCTTTGTTTTTTGCACGAATTCTTTCGCCCATATTTGCATTTTGTAAGGCTACAAGCTCAACTAAAACATCGATATTTCCATCGCTTAAAACCCCTATGATGGGGTCATTGCGGCGTATTAAGGCTGTGGTTTTAAACATATTGCTTTTTAAAATAGTGTTTTTGCTGATATTGCTTTTAGCTATGAGTTGATTTACATCATCAAGACTTAGGGCATTGGGTGGAACCTTATCAAAGTCAATGAGCATAGTTTTATAATCAAAAGCACCGAGTTTATCCCCTCTTTTAATGGCTCGTTCGCTTTTTAATATTTCCAAATCGGCTCTAATGAAATATCTAAAAAAAACATTTTTTTGTATATTTTGCGGGGTTTTAAATTCAGCTCTTACAAAACCTTGAGCTTGGTTAAATCGTCCATTGGCTATTCTTAAAAATTCATATTGCTCAAAATCTTTTGGCAGGGAGGCTATTTTTAAATCAATTTGTGTGATGATGATTTTGGGAAAATTGTTTTTAAATTCTTTAGCTAGTGCGATTTTAAGTTCTTCTAAATTGGCACCCCAAGCAAAACTTATCATAAGAAATAAAACAAGAATTTTCATTTTTATCCTAAGAATTTATATAGGGGTATTTTAGCTTTTCTAAGTTTAACAAAGCCTTTATTAAGGCTTTGCTTGGGATTAAAAAATAGGAATAACCGAGCCTTGATATTTTTCGGTAATGAAGGCTCTAATCTTATCGCTTGTAAGAATTTCTTTGATGATAAGACTTTTTGGCTCTGTTTCTTCGCCTTGTCTTACCGCTAAAACAATAGCGTATAAGCTGTCCTTATCTTCTATAAAAATTCCATCTTTTAAGGGGTTTAATCCCGCACCAAGAGCGTAATTTGTAGTGATAATAGCTAAATCCGTATCAGCTAAAGCCCTTGGCAATTGTGCGGCTTTTAGCTCTATGAATTTAAGATTTTTAGGATTTTTGCTTATGTCAAGCGGGGTTTTTAGGGTGCTTTGGGTTTTAAATTCTATTAAATTAGCCTTAGCTAACAAATCAAGCGCTCTGCTTTCATTGGTTGCGTCATTAGGTATAGCGATTTTGGCTCCATTAGGAATATCTTTTATATCTTTTATGGAGTTAGAATATATAGCCATAGGAACTAAAACAATAGCACCTAAAGAGCTTAATTTTGTTCCTTTGTGAGTGTTAAAATCATCTAAAAAAGGTTGATGTTGATACAAATTTGCGTCCAAATCTTTTTCATTTAAAGCTATATTGGGTATGTTATAGTCGTTAAATTCTTTCACTTCTAACTCCCAGCCTTTTTCTTTGAATAAAGGTTTTGAGAAGGTTAAAATTTCAGCATAAGGCGTTGGGGTTGCACCTATAATTAGGGTTTTATCCGCTCCAAAGCTAAAATTTATCAGCAATAAAATGCCAAATAATGCTTTTTTGATATTCATACAAAACTCCTTAAAAAGCAGGAATTAAAATATCCTTATAGCGTTCATTGATGAGAGCTTTGAATTTATCGCTTCTTAAAACTTCATCAATCACCTTAGTTTTTTCACTATTCTTATCCTCAAAACGCACTACAACATAATTGACATAAGGACTATCCTTATCTTCTCTAAAAATAGAATCTTTACTAGGATTTAATCCGGCTCCTAGTGCGTAATTAGAGTTGATAATAGCCACATCCGCATCATCTAAAGCTCTTGGTAATTGTGCAGCTTTTAGCTCTATGAATTTAAGATTTTTAGGATTTTTGCTTATGTCAAGCGGGGTTTTTAGGGTGTTTTGGTTTAATTCTATAAGGTTTGCTTTTTCTAAAAGCTCCAAAGCTCTGCTTTCATTGGTCGCATCATTGGGTATGGCGATTTTGGCTCCGTCTTTTAGCTCTTCTAAGTCTTTGATTTTTTTGCTATAAATTCCCATAGGTGCTATAATCACAGGTGTGCTTACAACTAGCTTTGCATTATTTTGTGCGTTGTAGGCTTCTAAAAAAGGCTTGTGTTGATATAAATTGGCATCAAGTTCTTTTTCTTCTAAGGCACGATTAGGCAGGATATAGTCTGTAAATTCTATGATTTTAAGCTCATATCCTTTGTTTTTAAAATCATCTTTCATCAGCTCTAATAAACTGGCAAAAGGATTGGGCGTAGCTCCTATGCTAATGCTTTTTGCCAATGCACTGGATAAATTAAGAATACAAATCAATAAAACAATTTTAAACAATTTCATAAAAATTCCTTTGAGTAAAGTCCCTTAAAAAAGGGACGAAATTAAAAAGCAGGTAAAACGGAGCCGTCATATTTTTCGAGTATGAACTGCTTGATTTTATCGCTTTGTAAAGCATCGGCTAAGGCTTTGATTTTGGCTTCATTTTCACGACCCTGTTTTGTAACAAGTATATTGACATAAGGACTTTCTTTGTCTTCGATAAATACGCTATCTTTTGCAGGGTTTAAATTCGCAGAGAGTGCGTAATTTGAATTGATTACAGCAAAATCCACATCAGCTAAAGCCCTTGGAAGTTGTGCGGCTTTAAGTTCTACAAATTGGATTTTTTTAGGATTGTCGGTTAAATCAAGTGGAGTTTTTAAGGCTTTATCTTTAAATTTAACCAAACCCTTTTTTGCGATAATGTCTAAGGCTCTGCTTTCATTGGTTGGGTCATTAGGAACAGCGATTTTAACCCCTTCTTTAATATCATCTAAACTTTTATATTTTTTAGAATAAACAGCCATAGGCTCTATATGCACACCAGCGACTTTGACAAGCTTGGTGCCTTTGTTTTTGTTAAATTCTTCCAAATAAGGAATGTGCTGGAAAAAGTTAGCATCCACTTCTTGATTATCAACAGCCAAATTAGGTAAAACATAGTCTGTAAATTCTTTGATTTCAAGTTTATAGCCTTGTTTTTCTAAGTCGGGTTTGACTTGTTCTAAAATTTCAGCGTGTGGGACAGGCGTAGCTGCAACTGAGATGGTTTCTAACGCATTTGCATTAAGAGTTAATGTTAAAATACTTGCTATAAGTAGAGATTTGATTTTCATTTTTTTCCTTTTTAGTCATTTTGTGCTTGCTTTAATCTTAATTCATTCACTCTGACTATCAGGAAAGAAGCATTTAAAAACTTAATTGATAGTCAGACTAACGCATCTGAGACATCATTTTTAATCCTTTGAAAAAATTTCTTGCAATTTTACTTAAAAAAGTTAAAAAGAGACTTAAGCTTTCTTAAGTCCCCTATAAATCAAATATATCACAAGCAAGATAGAAATAAGTCCCTGCCAAAAGAAATTATCCCCACTGCTTACGCCAATAATCGCACTCATCGCAAACAAGGCTAGTAAAGTGAAAATGATGTATATGCTTTTACTATTTTTAGCCCAAGTGTAAAATAAATTGCCTAGAATTTGAACGATTTGAACCAAAATAAGCAAAATCACAACGGTTTGTATCATCACTTCTTTATTAAAGCGTTCATAGCCATAACGAATAGCCACATCTCCTAAGCCACCTCCACCAACGGTTCCTGCAAGAGCTGAAAAACCAATGGTAAAAATTAAGGTCAGAGTAAGACCGCTAATAATAGACGGAAGAGCTTCGCTGAAGATAACCTTAAAAATAATTTGTATATGGCTAGCACCATAGCTTTTTGCCGCTTCTATAATGCCTTCATCTATCTCTTTAAAAGCACTTTCAAGCATTTTAGATAGAAAGGGTGCTATACCAATAGCCAAAGGAACTATGGCGGCATTTGTGCCTATGCTTGTGCCTACGACAATTTTAGAAAGAGGTAAAAGCACAACAATGAGAATTAAAAATGGAAAAGCACGCAAGATATTGGTTATAAAATCCAAAATTCCATAAGCCATTTTATTTTCTTTGATACCATTTTTGCCCCAAATAGCCAGTAAAATACCCGGAATAATTGCCAATAAAAATCCAAAAAACACAGCCATCAAACTCATATAAATCGTTTCATTGAGTGCGGGTTTTAGAATGTTTTCATAATTTTGACTAAAACTTGTAATAGAGCTTAAACTAACTTCTTTAATATCCTGCCAAGAAAAATCATTAAGAAATTTAGAAATTCTACCCAAGAAAGCAGCAATAGAGTCATTCATGACGCCACCTCCCACAATACTCCACTTTTTTCTATGTAGGCAAGGACCCTAGCTTTATCTTTTTCGTCTATGTTGATAACTAAATTTCCCAAAGCCTTTCCATTGAGCTTTTCTATTTTACCCCAGACTATGTTAAAGTCTATATCTAGCGTTCTTGCCATATGGGTAATGACGCTATTTTGTGCGACTTCTTTTGGGAAGTAAAGCTTGATATTTAGCCCCTGTTCAGGTAAAAAATCGCTTTCGCCTAAGAATTCTTTCATTTTTTTATTTGGCTTTAAGAAAAGCTCATCGATTGCACCGCTTCCTATGATTTGTCCGTGTTCAAGCAATAAAGCTTTTTGGGCTATATCTTTAACCACATCCATTTCGTGAGTTACTAAAACAACGGTGATTCCAAATTCAGCATTGATTTTTAAGATGAGTTCTAAAATATTTTTCGTAGTATTTGGGTCAAGAGCTGAAGTTGCTTCATCGCTGAGTAAAATTTTTGGGTTTAAAGCTAAGGCTCTAGCAATGGCAACGCGTTGCTTTTGACCCCCACTAAGCTCTCTTGGATAGGCTTTGTTTTTATGGTCAAGCCCTACGATTTCAAGCAAGGAATTGACCTTTTTAGCGATTTCTTTTTCGCTCATATATTCTTTAGCAAAAAGCTTGGCGTAAAATTTGCATTGAGTATAGTGCGTTCTTAAAGGCATAGCGACATTTTCAAACACATTTTTACGCTCCATCAGGGCGAAATTTTGAAAAATCATACCTATATCTTTTCTAAGCATTCTAAGCTCTTTTGGGTTTTTGTAGCTTAAATCTTTGATTTCATTATCCAATACCTTTAAGCTACCTTCTTGATAATTTTCAAGCCCATTAATGCACCTTAAAAGAGTAGATTTTCCAGCCCCACTATGTCCTACAATAGCGTAAATTTCCCCCTTTTTAATCTCCAAAGAAACATCGTTTATAACAAGTTCTTTACCATAATATTTTTTTAAATTTTTTATTTTTATCAAAATTTAACCTTTTAAATTCCTAAGTTCAACTGATATTTTTTCAAGTTGAATTTGTAAATTTTTTAGAGCTTCTTTATTTTGCTCAACCACCTCTTTGGGTGCGTTAGCGATAAATTTTTCATTTGAAAGCATAGAATGAAGCTTAAGACTTTCTTTTTCAAGTTTTGCTTTTTGATTTTCAAGCCTTGTTAAAATACCACTTAAATCAACATTTTCAAGAGTGATGAAAATTTCTAAATTCTCGCTAACATCACAGATTGCTTTGGGTAATTTTTCTTCACTAAATTCTATTTGCTCGCACTTGGCGAGCATTGTGATAAAATTCATATAAGCTTTAATTTCATCTTTGGCTTTTGTATCATTAAATTTAATATAAGCTTTTTCTATCTTAGAATTTCCAAGCTCAATCAAGCTTTTAGCACGGCGAATGCTAATAATGCTTTCTATAAGCAAAGAAAAGATTTTTTCTATATTTTCATTTTGTTTTTGAAATTTTGGATACTTGCTTATCATAATAGAAGGGCTTGTTTGAAGCTCTGTGCCACTTAATTTATGGTATAAATACTCACTGATAAAAGGCATAAAAGGATTTAAAAGTTTTAAGGCTTCTTTAAAAATACTTCCAAGCTCTTTAACGCTTGATTTTTCAGCCTTACTCAGCTCTATACCCCAATCGCAAAAATCATCCCAAAAGAATTTATACAGCGTATTGGCTGCGTCATTGAAGCGGTATTGGTCTAAATTCTCTCTTACATCCTTAATGCAAGTTTGAAATTTAGAATAAATGTATTTTGCAAGTTCTGAGCGAAGTGTGATATTTTCTAAATCTTCAAAGTTATTTGCATTTAAAAGGAGATAATTTGTGGCATTGTAGATTTTATTTGTGAAATTTCTTACTTGTAAAAGCTTATCGTTGCTTAGTTTAATATCGCGTCCTTGTATAGCAAGCAATGCCAAAGTAAAGCGTAAAATATCAGCACTATATTCTTTGATACTTTCATTTGGGTCGATAACATTTCCAAGACTTTTACTCATTTTCCTGCCTTGTTCATCTTTGACAAGGGCATGTAAATAAATATCTTTAAAAGGAAGCTCGCCTAGAGCTTCAGTGCTTTGAAACATCATTCTAGCAACCCAGAAAAACAAAATATCAAAACCCGTGATAAGCAAGGAGTTAGGATAAAATTCTTTTAAGTCGTTTTCAAACCAAAGCTTATCTTTGCCCCAATTTTCATTTCCCCAGCCTAAGGCACTCATAGCCCAAAGTCCCGAAGAAAACCAAGTATCAAGCACATCTTCATCTTGTTTGAAATTTTGACTTTGACATTTTGGACAAGATTTAGGTGTGTTTTGACTCGCCCATTCATAAGAACATTCACAGTAATATACAGGAATTTGATGCCCCCACCAAAGCTGTCTTGAAATACACCAATCCCTTAAATCCTTCATCCAAGCATTAAAGCTATTTATCCAGTGATGGGGATAAAATTTGCTCTCACCTAAGCCAACTTTTTCTATGCTTTGTTGAGCGATTTCTTTTTTTACAAACCATTGTTTAGAGATGTAAGGTTCGACTATATTGTTACAGCGGTAGCAATATCCTACTTGATTATTATGCATTTGTATTTTTTCTATAAAGCCGAGACTTTCTAGTTTGGCTACGATTTTTTCTCTTGCTTCTAAGCGTTCTAAGCCTTGAAATTCTAAGCAATGTTCATTTAAAATTCCTTTTTCATCAAAAACACTTATGAATTCTAAATTATGTCTAAGCCCCACTTCATAGTCGTTCATATCGTGTGCGGGAGTAACCTTTACAACTCCTGTTCCAAATTCTTTTTCCACATGTTCATCAGCTATGATTTTAATGGCTTTTTTGCTTAAGGGTAAAATTACTTCTTTGCCTACAAATTCGGTATAACGCTCATCATCAGGATGCACCATAACCGCAGTATCACCAAAAAAAGTTTCAGGACGCGTTGTGGCTACGACCAAAAATTCATCACTATCTTTTAAAAAATATTTAATATGATAAAGTTTTCCTTTGTTCTCTTTGTATTCAACTTCTATATCGCTTAAAGCCCCATCGTGAGTGCACCAATTTATCATATAATTTCCACGCACTATAAGTCTTTTGTCATAAAGCTCAACAAAGGCTTTTTTTACAGCATTAGCCAAGCCTTCATCCATAGTAAAACGCAAACGACTCCACGCAGGAGTGATACCTAGTGTTCTCATTTGGTCTAAAATTTTCCCGCCGCTTTGCTCTTTCCATTCCCAAACTTTTTCTACAAATTTCTCTCTGCCTAATTCTTCTTTTTTAATGCCTTGCAAGAGCAGTTGTTTTTCTACAACATTTTGGGTGGCAATACCAGCATGGTCAAGTCCGGGCTGATAAAGCACTTTATAACCATCCATTCTTTTATAACGCGTCATAATGTCTTGTAGGGTAAAGGTTAAAGCGTGTCCTATGTGTAAAACCCCTGTTACATTGGGCGGGGGCATCATAATGCAGAATTTTTTATCTTTTTCTTGTATGACTTTGTTGCCATCAAGCTCAAAATATCCGCGTTCTTCGCAAATTTGATAATACTCTTTTTCTAAATTCTTATCATACATTATAATTTACCTTGCTTTCCATTTTATTTAATAGAGGTAATTTCTATAATTTCACAAAATGGAAAAAAGTATTGTGCTGTATAAAGCCCTGTTTTTAGGCTTTTGATATGTTTAGAAAATTCGCTTCCCTTGCCCTCTTTTTTGATTTGAAGTTTAAGTCTTTCTAAAATTTCTTCGCGTGCTATATGAGCGTTTAAGCTTTGAGGATTATTCAAATAAGGACTTAAGCTTTCTAAAGTGATATATTTATAAGCTTTTTTCATATCTGAAAAGATAATTTCTTTGTTATAGATGCTTAATTTCATCTCTCCTTTAGGCAGCATTTTGACAAAGATACTTAGATAATAATCCTTAGAATTCTCTTCTATAACACTTAGCATATCTTTTAAAAGATTAATTCTATATTGACTTAAAAATTTCCCATCTAAAACATAAACCTTCATGTTTTCCGTGCTAAGCTCAGGCTCTAAGCGGCTGTTTTTCCCTATGCTTAAATACTCTCTAGCAGTGCTTAAATATTTGTTTTTGTTTGATTTGTCTGATTCTAATTCTTTTTTTACAGCCTTTTCTCTTTCTAAGATTTTTTGTTGTTTGCTGATTTCTTTTTTAAGAGCTTCTATTTTAGCTTGTTTGTGTTCTTGTTTTGAAGTCTGTGTTTTTTCGCTTTGGGTGTTTGAGTTTGAACTTTGGTTATTTTCGCTTACAGGCGTGATAGGCGTAGCAGAGTTAGCAGAAATAGTAGGCTGACCTGCATTGTTTTCGCTTGTGCCCGAAAGATTAAAGCTTTGGTTATTTTCGCTAGTTGTATTTGTGCTTATATTGGAATTTAAGGAATTTAAACTTTGATTGTTTTCCTCGCTTGTGTTTAAATAAGTGTTGGAATTTGAGCTTTGCTCTTGTGGGCTTGTTTCTTGTGTGGTGTTAAAGTTATTATTAGGTAATACATTTTGACTCATTTGATTTGCAGGAGTTTGATTTATGGGCGTATTGTCATAATGATTAGGGTATGAATTTTGCTGGGTGTAAGAAGGGGTGTTTGAGCCGTAATTTTTAGGTTTTGAATATTCAAAAAGATAATAATAAGTCCCGCCTAATACAGCAATAACAGCAATCAATATGCCAACAATAATAGAAAAAACCTTAAAATTCATTTGTTATCCTTGCGATAGAGTGTAAATAATTTGACATTCTACTACAATCTAATATAAAGTAATTTTAAATTTTTATATTTTTAAGTAAATTTTTTTTATAATTTTGACTTTTTTAAGGAAAATAATGCCACTTTCGAAATTAAATAATGAACAATACCTTGCCGCTACTGCTAATTTTGGACATAATCTTGTAATCGCAAGTGCAGGGACAGGGAAAACTTCTACTATTGTCGCAAGAATTTCTTATCTTTTAAGTCAGGGAGTAAAGCCTCAAAAAATTATGCTTTTAACCTTTACAAACAAAGCTAGCAAAGAAATGATAGGGCGTTTGGGAAAGTTTTTTGATAAAAATATCACGGGCAAAATACTCGCAGGGACTTTTCATAGCACAGCTTATACTCTGCTAAAAAATGCCGATAAAGATATAGCCTTAAAACAAGCAAGCGAGCTTAAAACTCTACTTAAAAGTGTTTATGAAAAAAGAACTTTTAGGCATTTAGGCGATATAAAACCTTATCAAGCTAGTTATTTATACGACATTTATTCTTTGTTTCAAAATAAGGCACACAATCAAGATTTTTATACTTGGTTTTGTCAAAACTATGAAGAACAAAGTATTTATGCTGAAATTTATGAAGATATTTTAAAAGAATACGATAATGAAAAAAAGCGTTTTAATTATGTGGATTTTAACGACTTGCTTATCAATCTAAAAGAGCTTTTAAAAGAAAAAAGCTATGAACTAGATGAAATTTTAGTCGATGAGTATCAAGATACAAATGCTTTGCAAAGCTCTTTGATTGAAGCTTTTAATAGCAAGAGTTTGTTTTGTGTGGGCGATTATGACCAAAGCATTTATGCTTTTAATGGAGCTGATATTAACATTATAGGTGGGTTTAAAGAACGATTTAAAGATGCTCAAATTTTTTCCCTAAATAAAAACTACCGCTCATCAAGAAGTATCTTAGCTTTGGCTAATAAAGTGATTTTAAATAATGAAAGATTGTATCCAAAAGAGCTTGTGGTTACAAGAAATGACGAGTTTAAGGCTCCGTCTTTGCTTACTTTTGAAGAATTGTTTGACCAGTATCAAAATATAGCCAAAATGATACTTACAAGCGGGGTAAGTTTAGAAGAAATTGCTGTTATTTTTCGCAACAACTCAAGTGCTGATGGGATTGAAGTGGCTTTAAGAGAGCAGGGCATTGCAAGTGTAAGAAAGGGAAGTGGGAGTTTTTTTGAAAGCTTAGAAGTTAAGGCTTTTAGTGCTATGTTAGCACTCGTGGTAAATCCTAAGGATATTATGGCTTTTATTCATTTAGTTCAATACACTAAAGGCGTGGGTGGAGTTTTGGCAAAAGAAATTTTTGATGCGCTTTTAAAACTAGGTAATGGAAGTTTGATAAAAGGCTTTTTAGAGCCTGATAAAAATGCCAATTTGCAAAACCATCAAAAAAGAAATTATCAATTAGGACTTTTTGCAGATTTGGAAGAATTAAGCAGTGAAAATCGTTTTAAATTTGAAAGCGAATTTAACGCTCATCCTGTTTTAAAACTTACAAAAATCAATGATTTGTGTGCTAAAAATTTAGAAAAAATTTATTTTTTTTTAAAACAAGCTATGGAGTTAAAGCATTCCTTGTCTTTGGTTAATTTGATTTGCGAAAATTCTTTTTATAGGGAAATTTGTGAAGAACTTGCTACTAAAAGAGCGACAAATAAAGCAGGGCAAGTGGATTTGCTAAGAAAAAGTGAAAATTTAGAAAAAATAGAAACGAAATTTAATGTTTTAAAAGAATTGACAAAAAATTACAGCGATATTTATAAGTATTACAATTTTCTTACTCTAGGTGCTAGTGAGATGAGTAGTGGCAAGGGGGTGAATTTATTGAGTGTGCATGCGAGTAAGGGTTTGGAATTTGAGCTTGTTTTTGTAATTGACCTTGCACAAGGACGCTTTCCTAATCAAAAGCTTATGAGTATGGGCGGAAGCTTAGAAGAAGAAAGAAGGCTCTTTTATGTTGCGGTAACTAGGGCAAAAAATATACTTTTTCTAAGTTATGCCAAGTATGATAAAAATAAAAAAACTTCTTTTGCACCTTCGCGTTTTCTCATAGAAGCAGGACTTTGCAAGGGCGAAATAAAATGAATATTGAAAAATAATTAATCTTTATAAGATATAATCACTCTTAAAACATTCTTTATAAAATGTTTAAATTTTTTAAAAAAGGAAACAAAATGAGTTCGGTAAATTTCAAAGGAAGCCCTGTGAAACTCAAAGGAAATTCACTTGAAGTTGGAGCGGCTGCTCCTAAAATAAGCCTTAAGGCTAAAGATTTAAGTGTGATTGAAATAGGCGTAGCGGATAAAACTCAAATTATCCTAAGCGTTCCAAGTTTAGATACTCCTGTTTGTGCTACTGAAGCTAGGGAATTTAATAAAAAAGTAGCCAGCTATAAGGGCGCTGAAGTTATTGTTGTGAGTATGGATTTGCCTTTTGCTATGGGTAGATTTTGTAGCACAGAAAGCATTGAGAATTTAAGTGTTGCAAGCGATTTTGTGGCAAAAGAATTTGGCGAAAAATACGGCGTGTTGATTGGCGAAGGTGCTTTAGAAGGGCTTTTGGCTAGGGCTGTATTTGTAATCAAAGAAGGCAAAATTGCCTATAAAGAGCTTGTAAATGAAATCACAGAAATGCCTGATATTGCAAAGCTTGATGGTTTTTTTTGATGGTTCTTGTTGTGGCGGATGCGGTTGTCATTAAGCCAATCAAAGCTCTGTAAGGGGCTTTGATTTATCCTTCTTCTGTGTTTTTACACTTTCATAATTTTTGTAAAAATCAACTTTCATACTATTTATGTCTAAGTTAAATTAGGAAATTTAATTTTTAAAATTTATATTATGTAAAAATAATAAAAAAAGATAATAAAACTCCTAAAAAATAGAGCTTAAAAATTATTATTTTTATAACAAAATTAAAGATAATTTTATTCTGTATTCCCTATAATAGAATGATTTTTTTATCTTGGAGGAATGAGAATGAATAGAAGGGATTTTATTAAAAATACCGCTATCGCAAGTGCTGCAAGTGCTGCAGGACTTAGTGTTCCAAGTTCTATGCTTGGAGCGCAAGAGGAAGACTGGAAATGGGATAAGGCTGTTTGTAGATTTTGTGGCACGGGCTGTGGGATTATGATAGCTAGAAAAGATGGCAAAATCGTAGCGACAAAAGGCGACCCTGCCGCACCTGTAAATCGTGGGCTTAATTGTATTAAAGGTTATTTTAATGCTAAAATTATGTATGGCGAAGATAGGCTTGTTATGCCCTTACTTCGTGTAAATGATAAGGGCGAATTTGACAAAAAAGGTAAATTCCAACAAGTTTCTTGGCAAAGGGCTTTTGATGAGATGGAGAAGCAGTTTAAAAAGGCTTATAATGAGCTAGGTGTTACGGGTATAGGAATTTTTGGGAGTGGTCAATACACGGTTCAAGAAGGCTACGCTGCTTTAAAGCTTGCAAAAGCGGGTTTTAGAACCAACAATATCGACCCTAATGCAAGACACTGTATGGCTTCTGCGGTTGTGGGTTTTATGCAAACTTTTGGCGTAGATGAGCCATCAGGCTGTTATGATGATATAGAACTTACCGATACTATCATCACTTGGGGGGCAAATATGGCTGAAATGCACCCTATACTTTGGTCAAGGGTAAGTGATAGAAAATTGAGCAATCTTGATAAGGTTAAGGTTGTCAATTTAAGCACCTTTTCAAACCGCACTTCAAATATTGCTGATACTGAAATTATTTTTAAGCCAAATACAGATTTGGCTATTTGGAACTATATAGCAAGAGAGATTGTTTATAACCACCCTGAAGCTATGGATATGAAATTTATCAAAAATCATTGTGTATTTGCAACAGGTTATGCAGATATTGGTTATGGTATGAGAAATAATCCAAACCACCCTAAATTTAAATCAAGCGAAAAAGATACAGTTCAAAAAGAAAATGCTATCATCTTAGATGATGAAGAGGCGACTTCTCTTTCTTATCTTGGTGTTAAAGCAGGCGATAAATTTGAGATGAAGCATCAAGGTGTAGCTGATAAGAACTGGGAAATTTCCTTTGAAGACTTCAAAAAGGGTTTAGAGCCTTACACTCTTGATTATGTTGCTAAGGTTTCTAAGGGCGATGATAATGAAGACATGGAAGAATATAAAAAGAAACTCCAAGAACTTGCCAATCTTTACATAGAAAAAAATCGTAAAGTGGTTAGTTTTTGGACTATGGGCTTTAATCAGCACACTAGGGGTACTTGGGTAAATGAACAAGCTTATATGGTGCATTTTTTACTTGGCAAACAGGCTAAGCCGGGTAATGGAGCTTTCTCTTTAACAGGACAGCCTTCGGCCTGTGGAACGGCTAGAGAAGTGGGAACATTCTCGCACCGCTTACCTGCTGATATGGTTGTGGCAAATCCAAAACATAGGGAAATTTCAGAAAAAATTTGGAAGGTTCCTGCAAAAACTATCAATCCAAAACCGGGTTCTCCTTATCTTGGTATTATGAGAGATTTAGAAGATGGAAAGATTAAATTTGCATGGGTGCAAGTGAATAATCCGTGGCAAAATACCGCTAATGCTAATCACTGGATAAGTGCGGCTAGGGATATGGATAATTTTATCGTGGTAAGCGATTGTTATCCGGGAATTTCGGCTAAGGTGGCAGATTTGATTTTACCAAGTGCTATGATTTATGAAAAATGGGGTTCTTATGGTAATGCCGAAAGAAGAACGCAGCATTGGAAACAACAAGTTTTACCTGTAGGTGCTGCGATGAGCGATACTTGGCAGGTTTTAGAATTTGCAAAACGCTTTAAGCTCAAAGAAGTTTGGAAAGAACAAAAAGTAGATGATAAACTCACTTTACCAAGCGTTTTGGAAGAAGCAAAAGCTATGGGTTATAGTGAAGATGACACGCTTTTTGATGTGCTATTTGCCAATAAAGAAGCAAAAAGCTTTAGACCAGATGATGCTATTGCAAAAGGTTTTGATAATACTGATGTTAAGGGTGATGAGAGAAAAATTCAAGGTAGCGATGGAAAAGAATTTACAGGCTATGGCTTTTTTGTTCAAAAGTATCTTTGGGAAGAATACCGCAAATTCGGTCTGGGACACGGACACGATTTAGCAGATTTTGACACTTATCACAAAGTAAGGGGTTTAAGATGGCCTGTGGTCAATGGCAAAGAAACGCAGTGGAGATTTAACACTAAATTTGATTATTATGCCAAAAAAGCCGCTCCAAATTCAGACTTTGCTTTCTATGGAGATTTTAATAAAATGCTTACAAATGGAGACCTGCTAGCTCCTAAGGATGAAAAAGAGCATAGCATTAAAAATAAGGCTAAAATTTTCTTTAGACCTTTTATGAAAGCACCTGAGAGACCAAGTGAAGAATATCCATTCTGGCTTGCAACAGGAAGGGTTTTGGAACATTGGCATAGTGGGACTATGACTATGCGTGTGCCTGAGCTTTATAGGGCTGTGCCCGAAGCACTTTGTTATATGAGTGAAAAAGATGGAGAAAAATTGGGCTTAAATCAAGGGGATTTGGTTTGGGTAGAATCGCGTCGTGGAAAGGTAAAAGCCAGAGTAGATATGCGTGGTAGAAACAAACCACCTGTAGGGCTTGTTTATGTGCCTTGGTTTGATGAGAATGTGTATATTAATAAAGTTACGCTGGATGCGACTTGTCCACTTTCAAAACAAACCGATTTTAAAAAATGTGCGGTAAAAATTTATAAGGCTTGATTTAGGATTTTGATTAAATGAAAGATAGAAGAGAATTTTTTGCTAGTGCCTTCAAGGCTGTGTGCCTTTGTGCTGGAGGTGGGTTTTTGGCCAATTTGGCCTTAAAAGCAGATGATGGCTATGCCTTGCGTCCGCCCGGAGCCGAAGATGAGACAAGATTTTTAAGCAAGTGTATTCGTTGTGGTTTATGCGTGAAAGCCTGTCCTTACGATACACTAAAACTTGCTAGCTTGCTTGACAGCCCAAAAAATGGCACTCCTTTTTTTAAGGCTAGAGAAATTCCTTGTTATCTTTGTAAGGATATCCCTTGTATCAAAGAATGTCCAACTGATGCTTTAGATAAAAAGCATTTAAAACAGGGTATAGAGTCTTTAAAGATGGGCATTGCTATTGTTGATAGTGCTTCTTGTGTGGCACATTGGGGAATTCAATGCGATGCTTGTTATAGGGCCTGTCCTCTCATCGATAAGGCTTTAAAAATCGAAAGCAAACGCAACGAACGCACCGCTAAACACGCCTTTTTATTGCCTGTGGTGGATAATGAATTTTGTGTGGGCTGTGGGCTTTGTGAGCTTGCCTGTATTACCGAAAAACCTGCCATTCGTGTTTTGCCACGAGAGTATGTTTTAGGAAAAGCGGGTTCGCATTACGTAAAAGGTTGGGATGAAAAAGATGAAAAACGTTTAAAAAATGCTGATACTTCAAAGCATTTTGATGCTAAAAAGGCAACAAATTATCTCAATGATGGAGAATTATGATGAGATATTTAATCGCTAGACGTATTGTTCAAATTGGAATTTTAGCTCTTTTTAGCTTTAAGACTACGGATTTCATCCTGCAAGGGAATTTAAGTTCTTCTAGGCTTTTTAATACCTTGCCTTTGAGCGACCCTTTTGCGGTGTTGCAGATTATTTTGGCAAGCTGGAGTATAGATTTAATGGCTTTAATAGGAGCTTTAATTATATTTTTTATTTATGGTTTGCTTTTAGGAAGGGTTTTTTGTTCTTGGGTTTGTCCTGTAAATTTAATCACAGATTTTGCCGCTTTTATACGAAACAAGTTGGCTTTAAATAATAAATTTTTAATTTTGCCTAAAAATTTACGCTATTTTGTGTTAGGTTTAGTTTTAATCCTCTCTTTTGTATTTTCTTTGCCTGTATTTGAAAGTTTTTCTTATATAGCTGTGATACATAGGGGGATTATTTTTGCTACAAGTTCTTGGATTTTTGTAGCCTTTATACTTTTTTGTATTGATACTTTTTTAAGTCCTAGGGCAATTTGTTCGCATTTTTGTCCGCTTGGGGCTTTTTACGCTGTTATTTCTCGCTTTGCTCTACTTAAAATAAAGCATAATAGCAATAAATGCACTAAGTGTTATGAGTGTATCCGTATTTGCCCTGAAAAACAGGTTTTGTGGATGATTGGAAGGGAAAGTGTTGCTGTAAAATCAGGAGAGTGTATAAGGTGTGCAAGATGTATAGAAGTTTGTAATGACGATGCTTTGAATTTTAATATTTTTGATTTAAGGAACAAAAAATGAAGAAGAAATTGGTTTTATTGGGAAGTGCGGCAGTTGTGTTTTTTGCTGCTTGTGCGATGAGTAATGGAGTAAGTTCAGAACAAATTGGACTTAGAAAAGCAAGTTTAGAGAATGAAAATAAGGTAAGTTTAGTGGAGGCAAATTTCACAACTTCGCAGCCGGGAGAATCAACTCGTTTTGACCGCTCTTATGAAAATGCACCACCGCTTATTTCGCATGCTATTGAGGATATGTTACCTATAACAAAGGATAATAATATGTGCCTAAGTTGCCACGATAAGTCTATAGCAGCGGATGTGGGGGCAACACCTTTGCCTGCTACACATTACTATGATTTTTGGAAAAATAAATCCACAGGCGATGCTATTAGCGATACTCGCTTTAACTGCACCCAGTGCCATGTGCCACAAAGCGATGCCAAACCTTTGGTAGGAAATAGCTTTAAACCTGAATTTAAAAACGAGCAATTAAAAAAACAATCTAATTTAATTGATGTTATTAATGAGGGCGTGAAGTAAAAATAGATGAAAAAATTTCTCTTTATTTTAAGTCTTTTTTACGCTTTCTGCTTTGCTTATGAACTGAAGCTAAATTCAAATGTTACAGCTTTGAAGCTTGACAGGCAGAATTTGTATATAGGCACTGATAAGGGTGAGATTTTGCAATACAATACTGAAGATAAAAGTTTAAAAAAGCTTTTATCTTTGCCAAAGATTGAAAATTACTATGGTAAGGATTTTGCTAAAATTTATAGTATTGATATTTTTAAAGACACACTTTTAATACTCAGCGAAGGTGATTTCGGGGCAAAAAATTTAAGCTCATATGAGAATAATTTACAAATCAAAAAACTTAAAGAAAATAGTATAATAAAAGCATTTTTTATAAATGAAAACACCTATCTTTTAATCTCTGTTGGTTCTGAAATGGAATTGGTTGATAAAAATTTAAAGAACATAAAGAAATTTAATTTTTCCCATTCTAGTCTTAATGATGTGGCATTGAATGAAGATAAAAGTAAGTTAGTTGCAGGTTTTGAGAGCGGTGAAGTTGAGCTTTTTGATTTGAAAAATTGGAAAATACTAAAAAATTATGATAAAATGCATAAAGATAATATTTATCAGGTAGATTTTAAAAACGATATTATTTTAAGTTGTGGAACGGATAGGCGTATAGGTCTAGTAAAGAATGGAGAGGAAATTTTTTTACAAAAAGACTTTTTGATATATGCTTGTGCTTTAAGTCCTGATGGAAAATTAGCTATTTATAGCGATAATGAAGCTGGAATCAGTGAGATTTTTGATACAAGTAACCTTAAACCTATTAAAACTTTTAACAATGAAAAATTAATGAGTGAATTTATCATTTTCTTAAGTGATATAGAATTTGTTATTTCTGGTTTTGGCGATAGTATAATATTTAGGAGTATTGATGAATAATCTTTCTAGTGTCTTGATTTTGTCAAAAGAAGAATATATCGATGAGTTGAAAAATGTTATTTCAAAAATTCCTTTTTGTTCTGTAGAACTTTGTGAAAATGAAAAGATTATAGTTGTAATCGAAAGTGAAAATTTAGAAGATGAGTTGAATTCTTATAAAATGCTTGAAAAGCTTCCGCATATTATCAGTATTAATATGGTCTTTTCCTATCAAGATTTAGATGAAGATATGCAAAAGGCAATCAATAGTGGTGCCATAAAGACCATAGAAAAAAATGAAAATGCTGAGAATGTTCGTTATTTTGGTAGCATTTATAATCAAATATGATTTTTTTACTTCCCTTGCTTTTTATCATAGCCCTTATTTTTGGCATAGATTATTTGTATTTTAGCGATGAAAATAAAGAAGTGCAAAAAAAAGAGCAAAAGCAGGATTTAAATTTAGATGAAAAAAGGCAGGAGTATTTAAAAGAGCTTTTTAAGAAGGAAGGATAAAAATTTGGATTATTTGTTTTTTATTTTTACTTTTGCTTGTGTTTCATTATTGCCGGGTTTGTGTATGAATTTAGCCTTTTCTTTGGGACTTAGCTTAGGTTATAAAAATACCTTATGGATGATGCTGGGTGAGCTTTTGGGTTTGGGTTTGATAGTGCTGTGCTGTGCCTTTGGAGCCGGTTTTATTGCTCAGCATGAGTTTTTATTTAAAATTTTTAAAATTTGTGGAGCCTTATATCTTTTGTATGTGGCTTTTTGTTTGTTTCGTGCTAAGGCTAAATTAAGGGAAGAAAAAATTTCTAAAAAAGCAAGAGTGTCTTTGTTTTTGCAAGGCTTTATGGCTTCTACTTCCAATCCTAAGGCTTGGATTTTCATACTTTCTATTTTGCCTTCTTTTTTAAAAATGAGTGATAATTTATTTCTTTTGCTTTTTATTATTTTATTCATTGAATTTTCTTCTTTAAGTCTTTATGCTTTGGGTGGAAGTTTATTTAAAAGTTTTATGAACCAGCACATAGCCAAGCTTAATAAAATTAGCGCCTTGTGTGTGGCGGTTTTAGGTATTAGTATGTTTTTTACTTAAAGATAAGATGCTTTTTGCTAGAATTGAAAAAACATTTTAGGATAGTCAATGAAAAACACCGTTACAGAAGCTTCTATTTATGAAGCACAGGGGCTTAAAGACGAGGCTTTGGAAATTTATAAAAATATTTTAAAAGAAGACCCGCACAATCAAAATGCCATTGACGCAGTAAGACGCTTGAGTGGCTTTCGCTCTAAACACAAGGATTTAAATACTCAAATGTTGGATTTTTTCATCCATATGAAAAGTGAAGAAGAAATTAATGAATTTAAAAGGTGGTTGATAAAAATATGAATTTAGAAGATTTAGCTAAAAAAACTATTAGTGAAGTAAGTTCCATTATGGAAGAGCAAAGAAGACAGAGTGAAATTTTAAAAGAGCAAGAACAAAACAGAAAAATAGAGCCACTTAAGCCTTCTGTTGTAGAGCCTCAAGAGCTTGACGCCCCGCAAGTTTTAGAAGTATCTATGCCTGAATTTCAAGAAGAGCAAAAAGCACAAAATGATACTCAAAGTTCTATTAAGACGAATAAAGAGTTTGAGAAAGAAGAGCCTTTTTTGCAAAAGGAAATTTTAAATCCCAATATCACAGCAGAACTTAAGACGCTTAATGAGGATATTTTTTTAAAACATCTTAGAGAGAGAATTTTAGTTCTTTTTGAAGGCTTAAATAGCATAAAAAAAGACGATATTGAAAATAGATTAAACTTGACTATAAATTTTTTAGAGTTTTTACTTGCAAATATCGAAGATAAGCTTAAAAAATAATCCTGATTTAGAGTTTATTGCTGATTTTTTAAAGCCTTATACGAAAAGAGCTTATTTGGTTGGGGGTAGTGTAAGGGATTTGCTTTTGGGTTTAAAGCTATATGATTATGATATAGAGCTTTATGATATAAAAGCAAATGATTTTGAAAAGCTTATGCAAAAACTAGGCGCACAGGGCTTTGGGAAGAGTTTTTTTGTGTATAAATTTAAAAATTACGATTTAGCACTTGCAAGAGTAGAAAACAAAATAGCCCCCGGACATAAAGGCTTTGAGGTTGCCCTTTGCGATGATGAAAAATTAGGAGCAAAAAGGCGAGATTTTACCATAAATTCTATGATGATTAATCTCTTTAATGAAGAGTTTTTGGATTTTTATGGTGGGCTTGAAGACTTAAAAGCAGGTTTTTTAAGACATATTGATAAGCAAAGTTTTAAAGAAGATAGTTTAAGGATATTAAGGGCGGTGGTTTTTGCTTCAAGATTTGATTTTAAAATCGCAGAGCAAAGCTTGGTTTTGATGAAAAATATGGATATAAAAGAGCTTAGCCATGATAGAATCAATGCAGAACTTTATAAATTTTTTAAAAGTCCTAGACTTGATGTGGGTTATAGCTATTTGCAAGAGCTTGGTTTAGAAGAAGAAATCTTGGGTTTTGAAAGTGCTTTTAAGAGTATGGAATTTCAATCTTTGCTTAGACATAGTAGGGAAGTTGTAAAAGATGATGCTTTGTTTTTGTATTTGTATTTAAATTTTTTTAACTTAGACAAGGATATGTTTTTTAAAAAAACCAAGCTTAAAAAAGAGTATTTAAAAAAGGCAAATCAAATGTTTTATTTTGATGAAGTAAGTGATTTTGAACTAGCTAATATCGCTTTTGAAATGCCTTTGAAGGAATGGCTTGGACTCTGGAGTAAAAAGCGTATAGAACAAGCTAAAAGATTAAAGCTTTATGGAACTAAGTTTGAAAGCAAAATTTCGCCAAAAGCTTTTATGGATAAAGGATTTTTTGGTAAAGCTTTAGGCTTAGAACTTCAAAAAGCAAGGCAAAGAGAGCTTAAAAAGTATTTAAAAAATTTAAAATGAGAATTTAAAAACTGCTAGTGAAAACCAAGGGACTTCAATTTGAAGTTCTATAAATAGTGATTTTATTTTTTCTTATGACTGATTTTTATACTTACAAGGTTTTAGCAAGACGTAAGTTTTTGGTTTGTAAGGCGGAATTTATTCCGCCGCATCAAGGCTCTACTATATAAAGGTCTTTGAAATAATAGTATTTTGAAGGCTTGATTTTGTAATTTCTTACATAAGGCTTGACAAGCTCAGTTCCCGCATAAAAATAAATAGGCATCATAGGCAAATCTCTGTATAAAATTTGTTCAGCCTTAGCATACTCAGCCGCTCTTGAATCCTCATCCTTAGCCCTATAAGCTGCATTGATGGTTTCATCAAATTCCTTGCTTTTATATCCTGCGTAATTAGACGAAGAATCACTAGTGAAAACATTTAAAGCCGAGCTTGCCTCATTATAAGGCGGACACCATCCAGCCCTTGCTATATCATAATGCCCCAAACGCCTTGTAGATAAAAAGGTCTTCCACTCTTGATTTTGCAATTTTACATCGGCAAGTCCTTGCAAATTTTGCTTCCACATTGCAGCAGCAGCTATGGCGATTTTCTTATGTTCCTCGCTGGTATTATAAGAAAGGGTAAAACGCAAAGGATTTTGTTTGCTATATCCTGCTTCTTCAAGTAATTTTATGGCTTCTTCATAGCGTTTTTTAAGCTCCCACGAAGCCCACTCAGGGTTTTTATTAAGATAAGCCGCACTGATTTTAGAAGGCGAAAAAGTATAGGCAGGTTCTTGGTCTCTTTTAAGAATTTTTTCTGTGATAGTATTTCTATCGAGTGCCATACTTAGAGCCTGACGCACTTTTACATTATCAAAGGGTGCTTTTAGCATATTAAACTCATAATAATAAGTGCAAAGCTCAGGTCCTTTGGTCAGCTCATTTTTATGCTCTTTTTCTACCTTATCCAAAAGCTCTATGGGAAAGACACTCACATCAAGCCCACCCCCTCTATAACGGGTGTAAGCTACTGAGCTATTAGGAATTTGAAGTAGGGTAACTTTCTCAAGCAAGACATTCTTAGCGTCCCAATAATAAGGATTTTTCGCAAAAACTGCTTCTTCATTTACTACATAAGATTGCATTTTAAAAGCTCCGTTACCTACTATATTTTCAGGACGACTCCACGCGTCGCCTAGTTTTTCTACCAAATGCTTAGGCACAGGAGGCAAAACATAAAATTCTGTAATGCGGTCTGCAAAAGGCACAGGCTCTTCAAGATGTAAAACTAGGGTATAG
Organism: Campylobacter parajejuni; assembly: GCF_046764905.1. Classification (NCBI taxonomy): domain Bacteria; kingdom Pseudomonadati; phylum Campylobacterota; class Epsilonproteobacteria; order Campylobacterales; family Campylobacteraceae; genus Campylobacter; species Campylobacter parajejuni. The sequence goes on along the minus strand of NZ_JBKORB010000003.1, from coordinate 201,024 downwards.
TCATCCTTAGCCTCTATGCCTAAGCTTTGCGGACTCATCTTGCCGTTAATGATGGCATTGGTATTTTTAAGTTTCATATAAGCAAGATAAGACGAATAAGGCGAAGCGGTTTTAGGATCGACTAATCTTTGCCAAGCAAAGACAAAATCGTGAGCGGTTACGGGTGTGCCATCAGACCACTTCGCTTCTTTTCTAAGCTTAAAGGTCCAAGTTTTATAATCCTCACTCGCACTCCAGCTTTCAGCCGCTCCGGGTACGATTTTATCATCCACATCTGAAATCACTAGGGTTTCAAAAAGAGTTCTTGAGAAAAAGCCTTCTGGAGAGCCTTCCATCTTAGCAGGGTCTAAAGAAGAAGGCGCTGAAGCTGCGTTATAAATAAAGCTTTGCTCCTTAGCTAATTTCTCCCCAGCAGCCGGTTTTACTCCATAAGCCACACCCAACAAACAAAAACCCAAAACAAAAATAATTTTTTTCATTCTTACTCCTTAAATTTTAGCTTCTTGATAAGCTTTAATGTCTTTGATGATAAGCTCTAAACTACTTAGCCAAAAATTCTTATCCTTTAAATTTACCCCTACAAAGTTACCCACCTCATATAAACTAGCCTTGCCCGTATAGGCTAACATAGCGTCGTATTTGGCGACAAATTCTTGCCCTTCTTTTAAATACCTTTCAAAAAGAGCCTTGGAAAAAAGAGTGCCATAGGCATAAGGGAAATTATAATAATTATACGAGGCATTGTAATAATGCGTCTTACACACCCACATATAAGGATGTAAAAAATTCTCATCCAAGCCCTTGCCATAAGCTTGTTTTTGAGCATCAAGCATCATAGCACAAAGCTCTTCTTTGCTCACAAAGCCCTCAGCTCTTTTTTTAAAAAGCCCATCTTCAAACAAAAAGCGGCTATAAATATCAACTATGCACTGCAAACTTCTTGATAAGTCTTTTTCCAAAATATTAAGCCTTTCTTCATCGTTACTAGCGTTTTCTAAAGCAGCTTGAACTATGATATTTTCACAAAGAGTTGAAGCCGTTTCAGCTATGGGCATAGAATACTCTGTGTTTAAATAATTCTCAGTATTTAAGCAATAATTATGATAGCCGTGTCCTAGCTCGTGTCCTATAGTAAAAACATTATCAATAGAGCCTGAATAATTAAGCAAAATACGACTTTGTTTCACACTTTGTATAGGGTAGCAAAAGGCTCCGCCCACCTTGCCCTTTCTAGGATAGACATCTATCCACTCTTCATCAAAGCTCTTTTTAGCAAAATCCCCCATCTTTTGACTGAAGCGAGAAAAATGCTCATACACTAGCTTTGTGGCATCACCGTAGCTGTATTCTTGACTATTTTTAGTAATAGGAGCAAACAAATCATAAAAGGGTAAGCCATTTTTATGTCCTAGAAATTCAGCCTTTTTGATAAAATATTCTTGAAGTTGGGGCAAGGATTGCTTAATCGCACCCATCATCGCTTCAAAGACTTCTTTATCAAGTCTAGCTTCTTTGAGAGTCATTTCTAAGGGCGATTGATAGCCCTTTAGTTCGCACAGCTCTATAACTTCTCCTTTAATACCATTAATGCAAAAGCTTGAGGCTATGTCAATTTTCTCATAAGCTTTTAACTCGCTTAAATAAGCCTCTTTTCTTACCGCACTACTAGCATCTGAGGCTAAATTTCTAATTTCTGAAAGCGTTAAATTTTCATTCTTATACTCTACATTTAAAGTTGAAGTGATTTGTTGCCATTGCTTGCTCCAAAGCTTAGAGCCATTTAAAGACATTTTAGCTAAGATATATTCTTCATTGGCATTTAAAAGCTTGTCCGCTTTTTCTTTAGCTTCTTTTAAAAAGAAGGCATAATTTTGCAAAAGGGCTGAGTTTTGAATCAAAACTTCCAAATCATCTACCTTCTTTAAAAACAGCACGAGTTGGTTTTTCACTTGTTTGGCTAGGACTGAAATTTTTTCATTTTTAGAATTAAGTCTTGCAAATTCAGCACTGGTTGTATCCACAGCTAAATTAAGATAAATGTAAGCTTTAATTGTTTCAAATTTACTCAAATTATCCAGCTTGTTTAAATACTGCTCCAGTTTTTGCCCAGCGTTTTGGCTTTCTTTAAAATTCTCTTCACACCATTTTAAAAAAGCCTTACTTTCTTGCTCAAAGCTTTCAAAATCCTTCGCAAGAATTTTGCTTTTTGGGTCTGTATATAAGACGCTTAAATTCCAATTACTACTCATTTGCCTTCCTTAAATTTTGGTTTTGTAAAAGCCAAAGTATAGCATAGAAGTTAAAATAGTATTAGAAAAATATTTACAAAATAAAAAGAGTTAGTTTTAGTGTTACTATATTGCTCAATTTTTTGGATATTTGGTTTGAAATTTTTATTTTAAAGGAGTAAAATCGAGAAGAGTGTAAAAATAAAAGCTTTATGAAAGTAAATTTTAAAAGCAAAATTGCAGTAAAAGAACTCATAAATATGTGATTTTGTGGTAGAATTCTAGGCTTAAAGCTTCAAGAAGCAAGAGAGAATGTACATAAAAGGTTTAGCTAAATGATTTCTGTGTTAAAAATTTGTGCCAAAGATCAAAAAGGTTTGATTTATAGAATTTCTGATGTTATTTTTAAATATCATATCAACATAGTAAAAAATGATGAATTTGTAGGCGAAGAGATGTTTTTTTTTCGTGCTCTTTTAGAAGGTGAATTTGATAGCAAAGCGTTTATCGGCACACTTGAAGCTATGCTCGGACAAGAAGCCTTGATAGAACTTTGCGAGAAAAGAAAAAAAGATATTATCGTTTTTGCAACTAAAGAAAGTCATTGTTTGGGTGATTTGCTAATCAAGCATTATAGTAATGAGCTTGAAGCTAATATTAAAGCTGTGATTTCAAACCACGATTTCCTTAAAGATTTGGTTGATAAATTTGAAATTCCCTATCATTTCATCAGTGCAGAAAATTTAACTCGAAAAGAGCAAGAAATTCAAATTTTGGAATGTCTTAGAGGGTATGAATTTGATTATTTAGTTTTGGCAAAATATATGAGAATTTTGTCTCCTGATTTTGTTAAACATTTTGAAGGTAAGATTATCAATATCCATCATTCTTTCTTGCCTGCATTTATAGGGGCAAATCCTTATAAGCAAGCTTTTGAAAGGGGAGTGAAAATCATTGGGGCTACGGCACATTTTGTAAATAATAATCTTGATGAAGGGCCTATTATCACTCAAGCTGTTTTGCCCGTAAATCATGAATACACTTGGCAAGATATGCAACAAGCAGGCAGAAATATAGAAAAAGATGTTCTTTCAAAAGCCCTTGATTTGGTTTTCGAAGATAGAATTTTTATACATAATAATAAAACTATAATATTTTAATGTGATAATTTGATTATGATTTGATTTAGAGCATTGAAAAAATAGTCAATATCTTCTTTTTCGTGCGTATAGTGCAAACTCACCCTTAACCATCCGGGCTTTGTTTTGAGTTTTTCATTATCCTTTAAGCCTAGCAAGTCGTGTCCATAAGGACCCGCACAAGCACATCCTGCACGAGTTTCTATATGGTATTTTTTACTCAGTTCATAAGCTATATCAAAAGGAGAAATTCCTTTGATATTAAAAGCGAAAATGGGCAAGCGAGTTTTTAAATTTTTTGCGTATAAAATCAAATTCGGCAGGGTTTTTAGTTTTTCAAAAAAATAAGCCTTTAAAATTTCTTCCTTTTTTTCTATTTGTTTAACGCCTATTGAGTCTTTGATTTTGAAGGCTAAACTAGCACGAATGAGTTGTAAAATTCCCGGCGTCCCCCCTTCTTCTAGTGCTTCTTCGTTGCAAAGATAGCATTGTGAAGTGCGAGAAACATAGCCCACGGTTCCTCCTGCAGCGAAGCTAGGTTTGCTTCCGCATAATTCTTTTTTGATGACTAAAAGCCCACAACCTCCTATGCCACCGATTAGTTTATGAGAACTTATAAATAAAGCATCATAGTGCTTACAAGCTATATTTTTATAAGGAATAAAACTTGCCGCATCAAAAGCGACTATGCCTTTAAATTGACGCACCATTTTAGAAATACGCTCATAATCGCTTAATATCCCCGTAACATTCGAAGCTAGAGAAAAACTAGCGATAATCTTTCTTTCTTTATTCTCTTGCAAAATTTGTTCTAAAAAATCAAAGTCAATTTCTCCTTTTTTATCCAAAGGAATTCGAATACACTCACACAAACCTTCCCTAAAAGAAAGCTCATTAGAGTGATGCTCGTAAGGTCCTACTATGACTAGGGGCAGGGTGTTTTTATCCACTTGGCTAAAATATTTTTCTTTTATGAGTGGGGGGATGTAAATTCCGAGCAATTCTTGAAATTTTTTAATAGCACCGCTTGAACCTGTCCCGCAAGCTATAAGGGCAAAGTTCTCATCTAAGGATAGGCTTTTTTTTATATTCTTTCTTGCTTGTTCGTAAATTTGCTGGGTTTTAAAAGAATTTAAAGAGCTATCAGAATGCGTGTTTGCGTAGCTTGGAAGAATTTTGGCTAATTCTTTTTCTACGCATTTAAGAGCTAAGGCACTGGCTGTAAAATCAAAATGCAAAATGCCTTTTTTTAAGATTAATTCTTTCTTCAAATCCGAAATTTGCAAATACTATCCTTTAAAAATTTGCTAAAATTATACTATAAAATACTTTTAAAAAGGAAAAATATCAAATTCGCTAATTTCGCTAATTCGCATAAAACTTTGTCTTTGTTTAAGCTTTTTGATTTTTATAGCGTTTTTGAAGGCTTTGAGAATTTAAGCCTTTTAAACTACGAAGAAGATATATTTGCTAATATAGAGCGGATTTTGCTTAAGGATTATTCTGAAATTAAAAAGGGCTTTGCCTTAGATGAAACTAGCTCTTATGCTCTTAGTTTGCTAGCTAAAAATAACCGCAAACGCTTTTCTATCAATAGAAAAATTCAGCATTTTAAAGCCTTAGCTACACTTAAAACTCTTTTAAAAACAGGTCTTATAAAGCTTGAATATAGCAAAGAAGCAAGGAAAATCAAAGATAAAAAGCAAAAGCTTAAAAAAGAATTAAGAAGCTATGTCATTCAGGATAAAATTATCTTTACTAGCCATTTTACGCGTTTCTTTTTTTATTTTCTAAAGCCCAATGAAAAGCTGATTTTACAAAAGCTCCACAAGGAAGTTTTAGAGCATATTAGGCAAAAATTTGAACTTTATCAAAGTTTTTGTTTTGAAGAGCTTTCTAGGCAGTTGATTGAGAAGAAATTTAAGATTAGCGGAGTGCAGAGTTATTGGGATAAAAATTTGGAGCTTGATATTTATTATAGAGATGAAAATTTGACCTTATTAGGAGAGGTTAAATTTAAGAATAAAAAAATTTGTAAAAATATTTTAAATCTTTTAAAATTAAAGGCAAAGTCTTTAGATTGGGTGCCAAATTATTATATCATCATCTCAAAAAATGGTTTTAGCAAGGAGTTTGATAAAATTTGCGAACAGAATTTGCTTTTGTTTGATTTGAATGATTTTAAGATTTTATTAGAAGAAGGATAAAAATGAATGAAAATATTTTAAAAAGCCTAGACACAGAAGAAAAGCAAACCCTACAAAAAACACTTGAAAGCCTTATAGAACAGACCTATGTGGTAGAAAATGAGTATAAAATTTTAAACGAAAATTACAATTCTTTGCGTGCGATGGTCGATGAGATTATAGAAGTTTTGCCTAGTGCGCTTTGGATTTTGGATAAGGAAAAAAATATCATTTTACAAAATCAAGAAGCCTTGAAAAACCCAAAATTACTAAGTATCATCAGTCTTGAAAAAATTCGCGATGAGCTTGAATTTGAGAGTAGATTTTATGCGGTTAAAATCATAGCTCATAATGAAAAAACCATAGTTTCAGCCACAGATATTAGCGATGAAAAGCGTAATGAAAGGCTTGCTAGTATGGGTAGTGTGGCAGCTCACTTAGCACACGAGATTCGAAATCCTATCGGCTCTATTTCTTTACTAGCCTCTACGCTTTTTAGTCGTAGTGAGCTTAAAAACAAGCACATAGTTCTTGAAATCCAAAAAGCCATTGCCAGAGTGGAGCGTATCGTAAATTCAACCTTGCTTTTTACTAAGGGCGTGCATATTAATGCTTTAAATTTTAATCTTTTGGAGCTAAAAGATGAGTGCGAAAGTGCCATTAATTCTTATAATTTTACTTCTCAAATAGACTTTGAAATATCTTTTTTGGATAAAGAAATTTATGCAGACAAGGCTCTTCTTGGCTTGGTTTTGCAAAATTTAATTTATAATGCTATTGATGCGATTGAAGAAAATGAAACTCAAAAGCCTGTGATTAAAATCTTAGCTAGTTGTGATGATGAAAAAATATGCGTTAGGGTGTATGATAATGGCTGCGAAATAAAAGATGAGAACTTGGTTTTTGAAGCCTTTAAAACAACAAAACTTAAGGGCAATGGGCTTGGCTTGTCGCTTTCTAAGGAAATTATGAACGCTCATAAGGGAGAGTTAAGCTTTCAAAGCAATCCTAAGAATTTTTATTTTACCCTGCCTTTGATGGTATAATTTTCCCCTATTTTAATGTAAAACTAAGATTTTATTGTGCTTTTGAGTGGGCTTGTGGTTTTAAAATTTGTAATATCGCTATAACAATACCCTAGCTTATTTTATCCACTCATACCTTATAAATTTGAACCAAAAGAATATAAAATAAATTTTAATTTATACCGATTTAAAACTAGAAGCGAAAAAGGAAGTATCAGTGATAAATAGCTTAAATTCTAATCATTTTAATTTAAACCTTCAAAATAAAAATTTAAACCCTAAAGAAAGTAATGTATCAAAATCTAGTTCTGAAAATTTTACAAAAGAATTATCCCAAGAGACCTTAATAAATGCATCAAACAGCATTCTAAATTCAGTCAATGATAAAACCCAAGCAGTCAGTAAAATCTTAGGCTATGGAGTAGATAAGGACGGCTTTTTCACAAGTGATTTTAACGAAGCAGCGGGATTACCAAAGGATTATAAAATCAATGCAAATTGGATAGAAGATTTCAATCAAATTCTAACTACAACAAAACTTAGCTCTAAAGCTTTATATAATTATGTAGATTGGGCGAAAGAATTGGGTAATTTTTACAAAGAAAATTTGCAAAGTTTTGATAAATTGGGTGAAAATTTTAACAAAGAAGAAATTGACAAAGAATTTAATATTACCCTTAAAGATGGTTTTGCTAAGAATGATGTTTTACAAGAGCTTTTTACAAGCAAAGGGCTTAAGATGAAAGAAGCTAAAAGCTCTCTTTATGGTAAAACTTATGGCTTTGATAGTAATATAAAGCAAAAGGATATGAATGAATTTTATGCCTTTATGCAAAAAAATCAGCTAAAAGATGCTAACAAAATAGAAAAATCATCTTTTAAAAATATTATGGGTGATACTTGGATGGGGATTGATAGAGAAAGAAGTAAATTGCAAACTTATATTTCTTACGCTGTGAGTTTTCATTTGGATGGTTCTTTGGTGCAAAAGGCTAAAGATTTTGAAAATGAATTTGATGAGCTTATGAGTGAAGATTTAAGTTTAGATGAATTTGAAACTAAATATATGGATTTTAAACAAAGGCACGATGAATTTGTGAAAGAATTTGAAACGGCTATGGGCGATAATTTGCTAGTTAAGCCTATTGATGAAAACTTTAAACCCTTACAAGCAGAAAGCAAAAACAAAGAAACTTATAAAGATAACGATACAAGAAATGAGCTTGTAAAAAAAATATTAGAAGCTAAATTTAGCACAAGCAAAGAATTGGAACTTCTTTTGGGTGTGAAAATAAGTGATGATGAGAATTTTAGCAATTTTCTTTTGAAAAAGAAGTTACAAAATAAGAGTGTGGATATAAGAGTGTGAGTATGGTTTGTCGTTACAAGACTTGACCTTCCGTCATTACGAGAAAGCTTTAGCTTTGAAGCAATCTATACTTAGAAATTAAAAGGATTGCTTCAGCCTAAAGACTTCGCAATGACAAACACAGAGTTTGCCACGAAGCCCTTAGACTTCTTGCAATAACGGGAAGGGTTAGACTCTTTTACAATGACGCACTTAGGCTTAAGACTACTCTCGCAATGAAAAAAGTATAATGGGTATTTTGAAGGCAAAATTTAAATAAAAACTAAAAAATCAATCATTTATTTTAACAGAAGCTTGATGATTTATAAGGGCGATTGCCCTCATAAATTAAAATAGGGCTTGTGGGTTTTCTTTTTTTGATTTTTCCTTAGGCAGTTCAAAGCCTCCAAGCATATGAAAATGCAAATGAAAAACTTCCTGACCGCTATTTTTTCCACAATTTGTAACTAAGCGGTATCCACTCTTATCTACACCCAAAAGAATGGCTAATTCTTGTATGAAGCTTGTCATTTTTGCCATAAGTTCAGGGTCAAACTCCTGAAAATCTTTAAAATGTTTTTTGGGAATGATAAGTATATGTATAGGAGCTTTAGGTGCAATATCGTGAAATGCTAGAAAATCATTACTTTCAAGCACTTTATTGCACGGCAACTTGCCTTCTACTATGAGTTCAAAAATCGTTTTTTCTCGCATTATTTATCCTTTTTTGGTGTTGGTTTGATACAATTATATCTTTAAAGTTTAATTTTTATGCTGAATTTAAAATAGTTTTTAATAGAATTAGAACTTAAAATATTTTATTTAAGGTTAAAAAATTGCAAAATTTCATAGAACAAATTCAAAAATGTGAAAATTTAAATGATTTAGAAGCTCTTAGGATTTCCATTCTTGGAAAAAAGGGTATTTTAACGCAAGAATTTGCAAAATTAAAAGAGCTAGAAGGCGAAGCAAAAAAAGAATTCGCTGCAAAGTTAAACGCACAAAAAGAAGCTTTTAATGAAGCTTATTTACTTCAATTTAAAGAGCTAGAAAATCTTGCCTTAGAAGAAAAGATGAAGCAAGATGCTTTTAATTTTGATTATTTTGATGAAAATATTACAAGCGGGGCTTTACATCCTATTATGAGCACTATGGATAAAATTATAGAGTATTTTATAGCTTTAAATTTTAGCATAGAAAAGGGTCCTTTAATAGAAGATGATTTTCATAATTTTGAAGCATTAAATTTGCCTAAATCCCATCCCGCAAGAGATATGCAAGATACTTTTTATTTTGAGAATGACAAACTTTTACGCACGCACACTTCTCCTGTGCAAATTCGCACTATGCTTTCGCAAAAACCTCCCATTAGAATGATAGCACCCGGTGCTGTTTTTAGAAGGGATTTTGATATAACACACACACCTATGTTCCATCAAGTTGAAGGTTTGGTGGTCGAATATGGACAAAAGATTAGTTTTGCGAATTTAAAAAGCATATTGGAAGATTTTTTACATTATATGTTTGGAGATGTAAAAATTCGTTTTCGTCCTAGTTTTTTCCCTTTTACGGAGCCTTCTGCTGAAGTGGATATTTCTTGTGTATTTTGCAAGGGAAAAGGTTGTAGGGTTTGTAAGCAAACAACTTGGCTTGAGGTTATGGGTTGCGGGGTGGTTGATCCTAATGTTTTTCATTTTGTGGGCTATGAAAATGTAAGTGGCTACGCTTTTGGGCTTGGTGTGGAACGCTTTGCGATGCTTTTGCATCAAATTCCTGATTTAAGGTCTTTATTTGAAGGTGATTTGAGATTATTGGAGCAGTTTAGATGATAATTACTAGAAGTTGGTTGAATGATTGGTTGGAGCTTGAAGATTTAGGAGTGCAGAAATTAGCTAAGACCTTAAATTCCATAGGCATAGAAGTCGATAGGGTTGATGCTTTAAAAGTGCCTGATAAAATCGTCATAGGCTATGTTAAAGACAAAATCAAACACGAAAATTCAGATAAATTAAGCATTACTCAAGTGGATATTGGCAGTGAAATTTTGCAAATTGTTTGTGGTGCGGCTAATGTTGATGTGGGACAATTTGTGGCTGTTGCAACTAAGGGTGCTATTATGCCAAATGGTATGGAAATAAAAGAAACAAAACTGCGTGGAGTAGATTCTTGTGGTATGCTTTGTTCTAGCACGGAACTGGGTTTTGAAAAAATCAATGAAGGCATTATGCTTTTAGACGATAGCATAGGAAAATTAGAACTTGGCAGAGCTTTAAATAGCTATGAAATTTTTAATGACACGATAATAGAAGTAGAACTTACACCAAATAGGGGTGATTGCTTAAGTGTTTATGGTATCGCTCGTGATTTGGCGGCGGCTTTAAATTTAAATTTAAAAGAACCAAAGCCCTTTAAAGAAGGCGAGAATGTTTTGGGCATTGGTAGAATTTTGCGTTTGGTGGCTCAAAAAGAACTTAACGGGCTTTATAATTATCGTGCCATAGAACTTAAAGAGCCGATTCAAACTAGCTTATTACTCCAACTAAGACTTGCTCAAATTGAGAGTTTAGGAAAGAATTATGTAGAAAATTTACTCCATTACGCAACGCATTCAACTGGGGTGCTTTTTAATGCTTATGATTTAAGTGTTTTTTCTAGTGAAAATGAAGAATTTAGCATTAATTTAAGCAAGGAAGCACACGGAGAAACAAAAGTATCTTGTAAAGATGAGCTTTTGAGTTTTAGTGGAATTTTTCAAAACAATGAAAGCCGATGTAAAAATGATTCTAAAATAGTAATTATCGAAGCAAATTACACCGACCCTTTAGTCATTGCAAACGCTAAAATACATCATAAAAATCAAGATGAAAAAACGCTTTATAGAAGTTTTAGGGGAAGTGAGCCTAAATTAAATTTAGGAATGGATTTTTTACTCAGTATTTTTGAGCAAATTCCAAATCTTATCATTTACAGCTCTTCCCAGCAAGTTTTAATCAACAAAGAACTACCGATTATACCTGTAAGTATCGAAAGCATTAGCGATATAATAGGGCAAAATATCAATAAAGATGAAGTTTTAAAGATATTGAAAAAATTGGGTTTTGAGCTTATACTTTCAGGCGAAGGACTTATTAATGTTAAGGCACCTTTGCACCGCCCTGATATAAAAAATTTAGCCGATATATGCGAGGAAGTTGTAAGAATTATAGGCATTGATAATATCGCTTCTAAGGGTTTGGAATTCGTAGAAAAAAATCGTTTAAATTCTAGCTATAAAAATTATATAGAGTTTTTAAATTTGAGAAAAAAAGCAGTGGCTAGTGGTTATTTTGAAAGCTTACATTATATTTTAGATAATGAAGAAGAGCTTAAGAAATTGGGCTTTTGTCCTGTTAAATTAAAACTTATCAATCCCATCACAGCCGAGCTTAATACCTTAAGAACAACCCTTTTAAATCATCTTTTAAATGCAGCAAGTTTGAACGCAAAAAATTCCAAAAAGCTTATCAAGCTTTTCGAACTTGGAGCTGTTTTTAATAGCAATAACGAAGAATTAAATCGTATAGCATTTATCCATTGTGGTTTAAAAGAAGAAGCGAAAATTTCTAATAAGGCAAAGCCTAAATCTGTGCAATTTTATGATTTTCTTTTGGATATTAAAAATATCATAGGTGCGTTTAAGTTAAAATCATCTCAGCATAGCATTTTAAGCCCTTATGAGCAAGCAGATATTTATTTGGCTGGTGTTAAGGTGGGGTTTGTGGGTCGTTTGCATTTAAGAATAGAAAATGAAAGAGCCTTGCCAAAAACCTATATTTGCGAACTTGACTTGGATTTAATCAAGCAAGATTTTAAAACAGCAAAAACTTATTCTAAATTTCCAGCTATCGCTAGAGACCTTAGCATTCTAACGCCTAAGGGTTTTGAGTATAGTAAAATTAAAAATTGCATAGAAGAGTTGAATTTAGAAATACTTGAGAATTTCCGCTTAGTTGATATTTATAGTGATGCACAGCTTAAGGAAGCTTATAGCATTACCATAAATTTTAGCTTTAGGGATATAAACAAAACTTTAGAAGATAGCGAAGTTGCAGAATGTATAGACAAAATCATAAAAAGTCTTAAAGAATTAGGGCTTGATTTAAGATGAAAATTTACAAATTACAAACCCCCATAAATGCCGAGCTTGAAGATATAGCAGCAGATAAGAGTATATCGCATCGTTTTGCTATTTTTTCGCTTTTAACACAAGCAGAAAATAAAGCTCAAAACTATCTTCTAGCTGAAGATACTTTAAATACACTTGAGATTATAAGAAAACTTGGAGCGAAAGTGGAACGAAAAAAAACTTGCGTAAGTATCGTGCCGCCTAAAGAAATTTTGTCTCCAAATTGTATTTTAGATTGTGGAAATTCAGGGACTGCCATGCGTTTAATGATAGGGTTTTTAGCAGGAATTTCTGGTTTTTTTGTTTTAAGCGGGGATAAATACCTAAACAAGCGTCCTATGAGAAGGATAAGCGAACCCCTTTCTCAAATAGGGGCTAAAATTTACGGAAGAGACAAAGCCAACTTAGCTCCACTTTGTATAGAAGGTCAAAATTTGAAAGCTTTTAATTATAAAAGCGAAATTTCTTCAGCTCAAGTTAAAACGGCTATGATTTTATCTGCTTTTAGGGCTGATAGCGTATGCGCTTTTAGCGAAAATTTGCTTAGTAGAAATCATAGCGAAAATATGCTAAAAGCTATGAAAGCACCTATAAAAAGCGATGGCTTAAGTCTTCAAATAAGCCCCTTAAAAGAACCTTTAAAAGCCCAAAATATCATTATTCCAAATGACCCTTCTTCGGCTTTTTATTTTGCTTTGGCGGCTATTATTTTGCCAAATTCCAAAATTATTTTGAAAAATGTTTTACTCAATCCTACTCGTATAGAAGCTTATAAAATTTTACAAAAAATGGGTGCAAAACTTCAAATGTCAATCACTCAAAATGATTTTGAAAGCATAGGCGAAATCAGAGCCAAATCAAGCCATCTTAAAGCCATAGAAGTTAAAGACAATATCGCTTGGCTTATAGATGAAGCTCCTGCCTTAGCCATAGCCTTTGCCTTAGCTAAAGGCAAATCCACCCTTAAAAATGCTAAGGAGCTTCGCGTTAAAGAAAGCGATAGAATCGCTGCTATGGTTGAAAATTTAAAACTCTGTGGCGTTTTGGCTAAAGAACTTGAAGATGGTTTTGAAATAGAAGGTGGCACTAGTCTTAAACCTGCAAAAATTAAAAGCTATGGAGACCACCGTATTGCTATGAGTTTTGCTATTTTGGGTTTGCTTTATGGGATTGAAATTGACGATAGCGAGTGTATAAAAACTTCCTTTCCAAATTTTGTAGAACTTCTTTTAAATTTAGGAGCTAAGATTGATTATTGAACTAGCAAAAAATTATGGTTTTTGTTTTGGAGTAAAAAGGGCGATTAAAAAAGCCGAGCAAATCAAAGATGCAGCTACCATAGGTCCGCTTATCCACAATAATGAAGAAATTTCTCGCTTACAAAAGAATTTTAATGTCAAAACTTTAGAAAATATCAAAGACTTAGGCGATGAAAAAAAAGCCATTATAAGAACCCACGGCATCACTAAGCAAGATTTAGAAGAGCTTAAAAAAAAGGATATAGAAATTTTTGATGCTACTTGTCCTTTTGTAACAAAACCCCAGCAAATTTGCGAACAAATGAGCAAAGAAGGCTATGAGCTTGTTATTTTTGGGGATGAAAATCACCCTGAAGTTAAAGGGGTTAAAAGCTATGTAAGCACTAAGGCTTATGTAGTGTTAGATAAAAAAGAGCTTGAAGGTGTAAAACTTCCTAATAAAATAGCCGTAGTCAGTCAAACAACCAAAAAACCCGAGCATTTTATGGAAATCATTAATTTTTTAATGTTAAGGGTTAAAGAAGTGAGAGTTTTTAATACCATATGCGATGCGACTTTTAAAAATCAAGATGCCATAAAAGAACTTTCACTCAAAAGCGATGTTATGGTTGTTGTAGGGGGTAAAAATTCAGCTAATACAAAGCAACTTTTTTTGATTGCAAAAACTCATTGTGAGGATAGTTATTTGATAGAAACAGAAGAAGAATTGCAAAAAGAATGGTTTATAGACAAAAAACATTGCGGCATCAGTGCGGGTGCTAGCACTCCTGATTGGATTATACAAAAAGTTATAGCTAAGATAAAAAATTTTGAAACAATAAAATGTTTTTAAATGGAATAAAAAAGTCAAAAATTTAAAAAAAATTAACAAAAATAAAAAAACTTAACACTAATTAAAGAAAAATAAGGTAAAATCAGTCAAATTCTAAAAATTATTTTAAAGGACCATAATGAGCGAGGTGAACAAAAAAGTTCAAGACGGCGTAGATGATTATCTTGAAGAAGATGAAGATTTTGGACAGCTTTTAGAAGCTTTTGACAAATCAAGAGAAGAAGCTACGGCAGAAGGCGTGATTGTAGAGATTAAAAATGACGAAGTTTATGTTGATATAGGCAGAAAATCAGAAGGCATTTTAGCACTTGGCGAAATACAAGATGATGATTTGAAATTATTATTTAATGTAGGCGATAGTATTAAAGTTGCTGTGATAGGTTCTCGTGGTGGCAGGTCTTTACTCTCTCATAAAAAAGCTTTGAGAAAAGAAAAAGTGATTGAATTTATCAAAAATTATCAAGAAAATCAAGACGATGTTTTCAATGTAAAAGTTGTGGGTAAAAATAAGGGCGGATTGATTGTTGTTGATGAAAATGATGTTGAATTTTTCTTGCCAAAATCTCAATATGGTTTTAAAGAAGTAAATAATATCGCACTGGGTAAAACATTTAAGGTTAAGATTATTAAAATAGACAAAGATGAGCAAAGTATTATTGTTTCTCGCAAAAAAACTTTAGATGATGAGAGAAGAAAACGCAAAGAATTAATCAATAATGTCGCCCAACAAGAAGATTTGATTGAGGGTATTGTTAAAAAAATCACTACTTATGGTATGTTTGTAGATGTGGGTGGTGTTGATGGACTTGTGCATTATAGTGAAATTTCTTATAAAGGACCTGTAAATCCGGGAACACTTTATAAGGAAGGAGATAAGGTTCCAGTTAAGGTTATAAAATACGATAAAGAACGCAAACATTTGTCTTTGTCTATAAAAGCAGCCTTGCCTGACCCTTGGAGTGAGATTAAAGATACGCTTGATGTGGGCGATACTATCAAGGTAATAGTGTCAAATATAGAGCCTTATGGTGCTTTTGTGGATTTGGGTAATGATATAGAAGGATTTTTACACATCAGTGAAATTTCTTGGGATAAAAATATTAAAAATCCAAAGGATTATATCAGTAAAGGTCAAGAAATTGATGTAGAAGTCATTGAAATCAATCCAGATGAAAGACGCTTAAGAGTATCTTTAAGAAATCTGCTCTCTAAACCTTTTGATGAATTTATGAAGTCTTATAAAATCGGAGATATTACGCAAGGCGATATTACTTCAGTAACTTCTTTTGGTGCTTTTGTTAAGCTTGGTGGTATTGAAGGTTTGTTGCATAATGAAGATGCTTCTTGGGATAGAAATGATAAATGCAAGGATAAATTTTCTCAAGGCGATAAGGTTGAAGTAAAAATCATCAAAATAGATGAAGAAAATCAAAAAGTATCATTAAGCACGAAAGAATTAAGCAATTCCCCAGTGCAAGAATATGCTAAAGCCCATAAGGTAGGTGATATTGTAAAAGGACTTATTCGCGATATTAAAGATTTTGGTGTTTTTGTGGAACTAAGCAAAAATGTTGATGCTTTAATCCATAAGGAAGATATTAGTGCTTCTATGCTTGAAAATTTAAAAATCGGCGATGATATTGAAGCTGCTATTGTTTTCATTGATGAGAAGAAAAATAGAATTCGCCTAAGTGTTAAAAATCTCGTTAGGATGAAAGAAAGAGAAGTATTAAATGAAATTAATAGCGATGATAAAGTAACTCTAGGTGATATTATCAAAGACCAATTAGCTTGATGAAAAAATATGCCACTATAAGCATTTTGAGCGTTTTATTGCTCATTTTGCTTACAATTGTTTTTGTATTGCTTTGGCAGTTTAAAGCGAATACAAATTTCGTTCCACAATTTGCCAAGGATACAAATACACAGCAAAATATCCAAACCCAAACTCAAGAACTTTCATGGCAAGAAGAATTAGCCATGTGGCCAACAAGAGATTTTACTCCAGCAGCAGAGAAATTTACTTTATATTTTGATGTGGATACAAGTGAGCTTAAAGAAAAAAGTAAATATTATCAACTCATCATTGGAAAATACGATATTTATTCGATGTTTTGCTTAAGACAGACTTTAAATTCTTTTAATGTCAAATATTTTCTTCTTAAGGCAGAAGACAGCCCAGAAATTTTTTTGGATACAGGCAATGAAAAACTTATTGGCAATATTATTAATGAATTAAAAAAATATAAAATACATACACAAGTAAAGGAAATTTGGCTATGAAAAAAAAGATTATAGTATGCGATGCTATTTTGGATAAGGGTGTTGAAATCTTAAGAAAAGCTGAAGATATTGAGCTTATAGAAGCTGCAAAAGTTCCAAAGGATGAGCTTATGCAAATGTTGGCTGATGTTGAAGTTGCCATTACTAGAAGCTCTACCGATGTGGATGTTAATTTTTTAAATTACGCTAAAAAGTTAAAAGCACTTGTGCGTGCGGGCGTGGGCGTGGATAATGTCGATATTGCTGAATGTTCTAAACGCGGAGTGATTGTGATGAATGTCCCCACCGCAAATACCATTGCCGCAGTAGAACTTACTATGGCACATCTTTTAACATCGGCTAGAAGTTTTGTCAATGCTCATAATTTTTTAAAGATTGAAAGAAAATGGGATAGAGAAAAATGGTATGGCATTGAATTGATGAATAAAACGCTAGGCGTTATAGGTTTTGGAAACATAGGTTCAAGGGTAGCCCTTCGTGCTAAGGCTTTTGGTATGAAAATTTTAGCCTATGACCCTTATATTCCATCTTCTAAAATTACAGATTTGGATATGGAACAAGCAAAGAATTTAGATGAGATTTTAGAAAAAAGCGATTTTATCACCATTCACACTCCAAAAACCAAAGAAACTAATGCTATGATAGGAAAGCAAGAAATTGCAAAGATGAAAGATGGCATAAGACTGATAAACTGTGCTCGTGGAGGATTATATGTAGAACAAGCCCTATGCGAAGGTTTAAAAAGTGGTAAAATAGCTTGGCTTGGAATAGATGTGTTTGACAAAGAGCCTGCGACTAACCATCCTTTATTGGAATTTGAAAATATTTCAGTTACTTCCCATCTTGGTGCTAACACTTTAGAAAGTCAAGATAATATCGCAAGAGAAGCTTGCGAACAAGCACTCAGTGCGGCACGAGGAGTGGCTTATCCTAATGCCTTAAATTTACCGATTAAAACCGAAGATTTACCGCCTTTTGTTGCTCCTTATATAGAGCTTGTTTCTAAGATGGCTTTTTTAGCCGTTCAAATTGACAAGCATCCTATAAAAAGCATTAAACTAGAAGCTGAAGGTATTATTGGCGAGTATGTAAATTCTATGCTAACCTTCGTAGCTGTTGGTGCTTTGGGTGGAATTTTAGGGGAAAAAATCAATTATGTTAATGCGGAATTCGTAGCTAAGGAAAAAGGGATTGAATTATCTTGCGAAACCCTTCCAAATAGCGGTTATAACAACAAACTTAGCGTTAAAATCATCACAGAAAATTCAAATATCAGTGTTTCAGGAACAGTGTTTAATGAAAATGAACAACGCATAGTGGGATTAAATGGATTTAAAACAGATTTTAAACCAAAAGGAAAAATGATAATTTTTAAAAACAAAGACATTCCCGGAGTTATAGCTAAAATCAGTTCCGTTTTAGCAGCTAAAAATATCAATATAGCTGATTTCAGACTCGGTAGAGATGGTTTTGGATATGCCTTGGCTGTTGTTTTGATTGATGAAAAAATTCAAAAAGAAGTATTAGATGAGCTAAGATTATTAGAAGCTTGTGTGTTTGTTCAATATGTCGAAATTTAAAATTTTAATCATAGAAGATGATGTAGATTTAAACGATTTGCTTGTCTTAAAGCTAAAAACTAGCGGATATGAAGTGGTGTCCTTACTAGATTTTCAAAAGGTTGAGGATTTGCTTGATAGTGAGCAAATTGACCTTTTGATAGTGGATAGAAATTTACCCAGTGGGGATTCTTTAGAAAAAATTAAAGATTTAAGAAAGCAAGGCTATAAAGAAGCGGTTATTTTTCTTACTGCTAAGGCTTTACATCAAGATTTGCTTGAGGGTTTTGAGAGTGGTTGTGATGATTATATTTGTAAGCCTTTTGATTTTAATGAGCTTTTGCTTCGTATTAAAGCCATTTTAAAGCGACATAAAAGAGAAGAAGAGAAGCTGTATTTTGATGAATTTATCTTAGATTTGCCTAATTATGAATTTTTTTACAAAAAAGAAAAGCTGGAAATTTCTAATCTTGATTATGAGCTTTTAAAATGTTTTTTTGAAAATCCCAACACCCTACTTACAAGACAATTTTTAAGCGAAAGCGTTTGGAAGGATGATACCACTAGCGATAAAACCATCAATATAGCTTTAACAAGACTTAGAAATAAATTTCCAAAATTAAAAGACCATATCATAAGCGTTAGGGGCGTTGGCTATAAATTATGCTAAAAACTAAAAATGCTTTTATGATTTTTTTTGTTTTATTGGCTTTGGTTTTTGGACTTACTTTTTATACTTTTACAAATTCTTATCTTAATCTTTTGCTTACAAGGCAATATGAACAAAAAATCAAAAGTCTAAGTGATGCTTTGAAATTTTCTCTTTTGGAACATTTAAATGATGATAATATTAAAGATTTTGCCAAAGACACTAGGGCTGATTTTATCATCTTAAAAAATGACACAAAGATAAGCTCTGTAAAAAATCCTGATTTTTTTACCCATCTTAAAGAAGGAGAAATTTTAACTTTAAATTCAAAAAAAATTCTAGTCCAAAGCTTTATACATAAGGGATATAAATGTGTGATTATCGTTTATCCGCGTTTTTTAGATGTGGAATTTTTTTGGTTAAAAATGGCAATAAGCTTTGGAATATGTTTGTTGTTTGTTTTTATCTTAATGATTTCGCTAGGCAAAAAAATAGCAAAAAGTTTTAAGAAAATTTTGGAATTTTTAGATTCCATAAATAGTTCTAGAGTGGTTATACTCGAAAGGGGTATTTTTAGGGAATTTGCTTTGTTAAATGAAAAGCTTTTGAAAACTAAGGACAAAATTTTAAAAAACACTCAAAAAAATAAAAAACAAAGTGATAAAATCGCACTTAAAAACACCCAGCTCACCAGCGTCATTTCAGCTATTTCTCACGAGCTTAAAAATCCATTAAGCGTTATTGATTTGAGCCTTGAAATGCTTAAGGATAAAAATCTAAAAGACGAAAAATTAAAAATAGAATTACTAGAAAAAATTTCGCGTCAAAGCGTTAAGCTTAATGCTTTAACCCATAAGCTGAATTTTGTCTTTAATCTTAATAGCGAAGCCTTGCAAATGCAAGAATTTGACCTTTTTTCTTTATGTGAAAAAATTACTAAAAATCCGGGTTTTGAGCGGGTTGTGTTACAGGGCGAAAGCACAAAGGTTAGAGCCGATGAATTTTTAATCGAGCAAGTGCTTATAAATTTGCTTTCTAATGCTTTAAAATACAGCCAAAAAGAAGTTATCTTAACGGCAAAAAATCAAAAAATAATAGTGCAGGATTTTGGAAAAGGCATAGAAGAAGATAAGCTAAAATTAATCACAAAAAAATTTTATAAAATCGATGTAAAAAGTGATAATTCTTTTGGTTTGGGACTTTTTTTAGTGAAGAAAATTTTAAATATTCATAAAAGCTATTTAGAAATTTCTAGCACCTTAGGCTATGGTTCTAGCTTTAGCTTTAAACTCAATCAAGGATAAAAATGGCTCTTATAGATTTAATTGAAGCTTCAAAAAAATTTGGAGATAAAATAGTTTTAAATGAGGTCAATTTTAGTGCAAATGAAGGGGAAAAAATCGCCATCATAGGCAAAAACGGAGAGGGAAAATCCACTCTTTTAAAAGTGCTTTTAGGCGCACTTACCTTAGATAGTGGCAGGGTAATAAGACAAAATGGAAAAAGCATAGCTATGCTTTCGCAAGTTGTGGATTTTAACGCAAATTTATGCGTAAAAGAAGCTATCAAGCAAGAACTTGTGGAAATTTATAATGCCTTGGAAGAATATGAAATTTTAAATAAAAAATTAGAAAAAAATCCTCAAAATAAAATCTATCTTAATCAAATGGATACGCTTATGGCTTTACTCGATAGCAAGGATGCTTGGAATATAGAGTCTAAAATAGAACGCATTTTAAAAGAATTTAGCTTGCTTGAGTATGAAAATCGCATTCTATCTACTTTAAGTGGTGGAGAAATTCGCCGCGTTGGACTTTGCATACTTTTGCTTAAAAATCCTGATATTTTATTGCTTGATGAGCCAACCAATCACTTAGATGTGTATATGACGAGTTTTTTGGAGAATTTGTTAAAAAATTCAAAAATGTGTGTGATTTTTATTTCGCACGATAGGTATTTTATAGATGCCATAGCGAGTAAGTGCGTAGAAGTGGAGCAGGGGAGCTTAAGTGTTTTTAAGGGTGGCTATGCGAATTATTTAGAGAAAAAAACGCAAATTTTACAAAGCTTAGCTAAGAGCCACGAAACTCTTTTAAAGCAATTAAAAAGTGAAGAAGAGTGGTTAAGACGCGGGGTAAAAGCAAGGCTTAAAAGAAATGAAGGGCGTAAAGAGCGTATTTTTAAAATGCGAGAAGAGGCGAAAAAAAATCCTGCAGAGCTTAAACGCTTAAAACTTGAAATTTCAAGAGCGGCTTTAAATTTTAATGGCGAAAAAGTCATCAACCGCAAAAAAATGCTTTTTGAGCTTAAAAATATCAGCAAAAATAGGGGAGAGAAAAATTTATTTAAGGATTTTTCAACGCGTATTTTACAGGGCGAACGCATTGGTATTGTTGGAAAAAATGGTTGTGGAAAATCAACATTTTTGAAAATTCTTCTAGGACAAGTAAAACAAGATGATGGAGAAATAAAGCGTGGAGAGTTGAAAATAGGGTATTTTGACCAAGCTAGAGCCTTGATAAGTTCAGATAAAACTTTGCTTGAAATTTTTTGCCCCAATGGTGGAGATAGGGTTGAAGTTCGTGGTAAGAATATGCATGTTTATGGGTATTTGAAAAATTTTTTATTTCCTAAGGAATTTTTAGATAAAAGCGTTGCTCTTTTAAGTGGCGGGGAGAAAAATCGCCTTGCTTTAGCCTTGCTCTTTACTAAAGAATATGATATTTTGGTTTTAGATGAACCGACTAATGACCTTGATATAGCCACGATTAATATATTAGAAGAGTATTTGCTTGGTTTTGAAGGGGCTATTTTGCTTGTATCGCACGATAGGTATTTTGTTGATAAAATTGCAACAAAACTTTATGCTTTTGAAGAAAATGGATATATCAATATCTTGCATACTCTTTATACGGAGTATCTAGAAAACGAAAAAGAAATCAAAGAATTTGATAGTTTTATTGCAACGCTTCAAACTCAAGAAAATCAAAGCCAAAAAGAAAAAAGAACTAAAAAACTAAGCTACAAGGAAAACGAGATATTAAAAAACCATCCCCAGAGAATAGATTCTTTAGAGCAAAAAATAAAAGAATTAAATCAAAATTTATCTAATCCAAAAATATATCAAGAAATAGGTATCGATAAGCTTTATAAAGAGTTAAAAACAGCACAAGACGAACTTGAAAAATTAGAAAATGAATATTTTTTAGTGCTTGAAAAAAGTGAAAATTTGTAAATATTCTTTATGGAGCGGGAAACGAGATTCGAACTCGCGACCCCAACCTTGGCAAGGTTGTGCTCTACCCCTGAGCTATTCCCGCAAAAGATGGTGCCCAAGGTCGGACTCGAACCGACACAAGGTTGCCCTTACCAGATTTTGAGTCTGGCGCGTCTACCAGTTTCACCACTTGGGCTAGTTTTAAAGATTTTGAAAGTAGAATTATACTTTTTTAGGCTAAAAAATACTTTAAAAATAAAAAGTATTTTTTAAAAGACGATATAAGTTGATAAAGTTTAAAATTTGGAACACTTATTGCTTTTTCATTGATATAGCAATTTTGAAAAGATTTTAACTTTAAAAATTTTAAAAGGAAAAAAATGAGAGTTACAAATAAGTTAAATTTCACAAACGGCATTAATAGCTCGATGGGTGCCCAAAGTGCCTTGCTTCAAATTTCACAACAGCTTAGCTCCGGTATTAAAATTCAAAATTCTTACGAAGATGCAAGCACCTACATCGATAGCACAAGGCTTGAATATGAGATTAAAACCTTAGAACAGGTTAAAGAAGCGACAAAATCAGCCCAAGAAATGACTCAAAATAGTATGAAAGCCTTGCAAGATATGGTTAAACTTTTAGAAGATTTTAAGGTTAAAGTTACTCAAGCAGCAAGCGATGGGAATTCTCAAACTTCAAGAGAAGCCATAGCCAAAGAATTGCAACGCATGAAAGAAAGTATAGTCCAACTGGCTAATACTAGTGTCAATGGCCAATACCTTTTTGCAGGTTCTCAGGTGGCAAATAAGCCTTTTGACGCTCAAGGCAATTATTATGGAGATAAAAACAATCTCAATGTCGTTACAGGCTCAGGAACACAAAGTCCTTATAATGTGCCCGGATGGGACTTGTTTTTTAAGGCTGATGGGGATTATAAAAAGCAAACTAGCACCAATGTCAGCTTTACAGATAATCGCTGGAATTTGACTAAAGACCCTGATAAAAAGCAATATCTCACAAGTGAATCTAAATGGCAAAATCTCATAGGGCAGGGTTATGTTAAAGATGATGGTTTAGACCCTGAAAAGGATTTTGAGTATGCCGATAGTAAGCTTGATTTTCCACCTTCATCTTTTTATGTCCAAGGTACAAGACCTGATGGAACAAGCTTTAAAAGTGCGGTTTTGGTAAAACCTGATAGCACTATGGAAGATGTTATGGAGCAAATTGGTGTGCTTTATGGTAATACTCCAAATAATAAAGTAGTCGAAGTAAAACTCAATGATAGCGGTCAAATTCAAATCACAGATTTAAAACAAGGCAATAACAAGCTTGATTTTCACGCCGTAGCCTTCACACCGCAATTTGACGATAAGACAGAATTAAAAAATATTCAAACAGCAATGGCAGCAGCAAATCCTCCTATGAGTATGGACGACTTAACTAATGCTGTTATGACGGCGGCCACACAGCAAAATAATGGCGATATAACAAAACTCACAAGCCCTGTAACTATACAAATCAATAATCAAAATTTTGAAATCGACCTTAAACAAACGGATTTTATCAAAAGCAAGATGACTGATATTGATGGCAATGCTACAGATGGGGCGGATTATGATAATGTGTATTTTGAAAAAAATGGAAATAATGTCTATGGTAATGTTTCTCAAGTGATTAAGGGAAGTAATGCTTATGCAACGGATTCTACCAAGCTAAGCGAAGTTATGGCTGGAAATTCTTTAAACGGGACTACTTTAAATTTAAAGGTAAATTCCAAAGGTGGCAATACCTATGATGTAACAATCAATCTACAAAATTCAACAGTAAGTTTCCCTGACCCTAACAACCCTAATCAAACCATAAGTTTTCCTATCACTCACGTTAATCCAGCAACCGGAAATAATGGTGTTGTAACCCCTTCTAATGATATTACCTATAAACAGCTTAATGATATCATAGGTATGTTTGCAGCCGATAAAGTTCCTACCCAAACTATAACGCCAAATAATGGACAAATCACAGAAGCTAATTATAATACCCTACAACAGCTTATGCAAGATTCACGTCAAAGTGTGGATGTGAGTATGGATTATAAAGGACGCATTAGTATTACAGATAAGCTTTCAACTACTACTAATATTCAAGTTTCACTTAGCGATTCGCAGAGCGGAACTTTTCCTAGACCCCCACTTGCAACAACAGCAAACACTCAAAATGGTCCTAATTTTAGTTTTAGTGCTAATAATTCTTTAGTGATTGATGAGCCTAATGTAGATATTATAAAAGACCTTGATGCGATGATAGATTCGGTTTTAAAAGGAAATATGAGAGCGGATTCTGAGAGTGAAGACCCAAGAAATACAGGTATGCAAGGAGCTTTAGAAAGGCTTGACCATTTAGCCGACCACGTGAGCAAACTTAATACTACAATGGGAGCTTATCATAACTCTATAGAAGGTGTAAATACACGGACATCTTTTTTAAGCGTTAATGTGCAGGGCATAAGGAAGAATGTTATCGATGTGGATTATGGCGAAGCAATGATGAATTTAATGCAGGTTCAAATTGCATATCAAGCTTCTTTAAAGGCTAGCACGACTATATCACAACTGAGTTTGTTAAATTATATGTAAAAATTTTTATGGTATAATGGGCTCTTATTTTATTTTCAAGGAAAAAATATTAAAAAAGAAGCCCTTTTTACTAGCCTTACTCTTGTTATTTTTTATCTTTGTCTTTGTATGCTAGTGCCTAGTATGGGAGAGTGGGTTTATAAAGTCAATATGTTTTTATTTGGAGAATTTGGGTATTACTATCCTTTTTTTCTGCTTGTGCTAAATTATATTGCTTATAAAAAAAGCTATAAGATAGAAAATTTTAAGCGTAGAGAACTTTTTGGTTTTTCTTTAGCCTTTTTCGCTCTTTTGCTTTTGTTTTCCGCCCTTTATAAAAACTCAGGCTATATTTTGAGTTTTGTTTATGAAATTTTTTCCACTCTTTTAGGACACACGGGAAGTGGAATTTTTGCTCTTTTGCTTTTGTTTTTTTCTTTGATTTTATTGTTTCCAAAATTTGCAAAAGAAATTCTAAAAATAGAATTAGATTTTACCCTGCTTTTAAAAGTAGAACAAGGATTTAAATCCTTACTTATGCGTGTGTTTGGTGGCGAAAACGATGGGTTTAAAAATTCACAAGCAGATGAAAAAACAAAAACCAGTAGCTTAGAACAGATAGTTAAAGAAAGCAATATCAATGCAAGTAAAAATTCCATCACAACAGCTAAGGAAAATTTTGAAAAACTAAAAAATCAAATTTTAGATGAAACTTTAGAAATTGATAAACAAAGTTTAAAAGAATCAAGAAGTTTTGTTTATGAGCATTCCCAACAAGTGTGGAATTTTGCACAAAAAGCCAGTAAGTCAAGTGTTAGTCTTGATGAAGAATTTAATTTTATTACAGAAGAAGAGGTAGATATGATTCCAGAACGCTTTTTAAAACCTAAAAAACCCCAAGATTTAAAACAAATAGATACAAATAAAAATTTAGACGAACCTAGCTATAAGCGTAAAAATATTGAAATTCCACTCTCTAAACAAGAAGTTAAACCAAAAATTTTTACAAAAGAGCTTGCGTTAAGGGAAAATTTTATAAAAAAAGAAAAGCTAGAGCAAGAATACAAAGCTTATCAAAATGAAATTTTAGAAAATAAAGTAAAACAAGAAATCAAAGAATTAGAAGAATATGATGCAATCGATTCAAACCCTATTATAAAGGGCGATAAATACACTTTTAATCAAGAAAATACGCAAAATCTAAAAATTGAAAATCCAAAAAGCGAAGAGAAGAAAATTTCAGATAAGGCAAATGATATGTTTGATTTTGCACCTATTGTTGAAGAACTAACCCATCCTTATATAGAACCCACTCCTATAAAAAATATCAATGAAATAGTCCCAGAAAATGAGCTAAGCCCCGTGCAAAATTTGGACTTTGAAAAAGAGCCAGTAGCTAATCAGGTAGAAGAAAACAAAGAAGAGCAAACAAATGAGCAAAAGCAAATAAGCCAAGCATCTAATAAACCCATAGATGAACAAGTAAGTGAGCAAGAAATCAAGCTTCAAAAAGCAGTTTTAGCCAAAGAAATTGCTATAAATCAAGCTTTACTACACGAAATAGAGCAGGGCGAACTTGAGCTTCCAAAGGATTTTAGTTTGCCAGCTCTTGATTTTTTGGCTAATCCAAAAGAACACAGGCAAGAGATTAATGAAAGCGAAATTGATAAGAAAATTTATAATTTGCTTGAAAAATTGCGTCGTTTTAAAATAGGTGGCGATGTCATAAGCACTTATGTGGGACCTGTGGTAACGACCTTTGAATTTCGTCCTAGTGCGGATGTAAAAGTCAGTCGCATTTTAAATTTGCAAGATGATTTAACTATGGCTTTAATGGCAAAATCCATTCGCATCCAAGCTCCAATTCCGGGCAAGGATGTGGTGGGTATAGAAGTGCCAAATGATGAAATTCAAACCATTTATCTAAGAGAAATTTTACAGAGTGAAATTTTCAAAAATGCAAAAAGTCCCCTAACCATAGCCTTAGGAAAGGACATCGTGGGAAATGCCTTTGTAACCGACCTTAAAAAGCTTCCACATTTACTTATAGCAGGAACTACTGGAAGCGGTAAGAGTGTGGGTATAAATTCTATGCTTTTAAGTCTTTTGTATCGTAATTCCCCTAAAACCTTGCGTTTGATGATGATAGATCCTAAAATGCTTGAATTTAGCATTTATAATGACATTCCTCATCTTTTAACCCCTGTGATAACCGACCCTAAAAAAGCAGTCAATGCGCTTTCAAATATGGTAGCGGAAATGGAAAGGCGTTACCGCTTGATGGCAGAAGCAAAAACCAAAAATATAGAAAATTATAATGAAAAAATGAAAGAATTGGGCAAAGAAGAGTTGCCCTTTATAGTTGTGATTATCGATGAACTTGCGGATTTGATGATGACTGCGGGTAAGGATGTGGAATTTTACATAGGACGCCTTGCACAAATGGCAAGAGCGAGTGGAATTCATCTTATCGTAGCGACACAACGGCCTTCTGTGGATGTGGTAACGGGACTTATTAAGGCAAATTTACCGAGTAGAATTTCTTATAAAGTAGGGCAGAAAATTGACTCTAAGGTTATTTTAGACGCTATGGGTGCTGAAAGTTTGTTGGGGCGTGGGGACTGTTTATTTACCCCACCGGGAACAAGCTCTATTGTGCGTTTGCACGCACCTTTTGCAAGTGAATTTGAAATAGAAAAAATCGTAGATTTCTTAAAGGACCAACAAAGCGTAGAATACGATGAAAGCTTTTTAAAAGACCAACAAAGCGTAGGTGTAACAAGCAACGAAAGCATAGATAGCCAAAGAGATGAGCTTTATGAAGAAGCTAAAAGAGTGATATTAGAAGATGGAAAAACAAGTATTTCTTATTTGCAACGCCGTTTAAAAATCGGTTATAACCGCTCGGCTAATATCATAGAGCAACTTACACAAAATGGGATTTTGAGCGAACCTGATGCTAAAGGACAAAGAGAAATTTTATAACTTTAGATTAAAACAAGCAATTACCCATCTGCTAAAGTAAAAGAATGTAAAATTTTAAAAAAGAATAAAAGCCCACAAAAATGGGCTTTGAATTTCATTTATCTCTAAGTTTTAGCTCAGTGATTAATTTGCTATAAGAATTATAATCTTTTCTTTTAAGATAAGATAAAAGTCTTTTTCTTTGACCTACAAGTTTTAAAAGTCCTAATCTTGATGAAAAGTCTTTTTTGTAGATTTTTAAGTGTTCTGTAAGTTCTGTAATTCTTGCAGTTAAAAGAGCTACTTGAACTTCTGTTGAACCGGTATCGCCCGGTTTTTTAGCGAATTTCGCAACTATTTCTGCTTTTTTGGCCGAATCCAAAGCCATCATAGACCTCCTGATTGGTAAATAAAATATTTGTGGAAGTGTAATTCTATCTTAAAAAGCAAAAAATAAGCTGAATTTATCTTTTTTAAAAGCTTTTACTGAAATTTAAGTCTTTTTCTAAGAATTATTTATTATAATTATAGTATTTTTGTAATTAAAACAAGGAGAATCCGTGCTATTTACCAAAGCTAGCGAATATGCTTTACTTTCTTTAATTTATATTTCCCAAAAAGAAACGCCACAAGATGTAGATTCTTTAGCTTTAGAGCTTGATATTCCTAAAAGTTTTTTGGCTAAAATTTTACAAACTTTAGCTAAGGACGGATTATTAAAATCCTTTAAAGGTGCAAAGGGTGGTTTTGTCTTAATTAAACCCCCAAAAGAATACACCATAAAAGAAATTGTTAATAGTGCTGAAAAAAAAGACATTAGCGTATTTGAATGCAGCGGGGGTGTATGCCCGAACAACAAAGAAGAAAATTGCACTTTAATGCCTATGTTAATCAATTTACAAAATAAAGTGGATGAATTTTTAGATTCTATTACCCTAGAAGATATTATGAAAAATAATGGCAAAAAATAAAATAGTTGATTTAGTTTTTCCTTTTTTGGGGCCTTTAATCGCCCCTGTTTTAAAAGCTAAAAGCTTAACTATTGTTGGTTTTTTAGTTTGTATTTTAGCTATTATTATAGTTCCTTTGCCAAGTCCTGTTTTGGACTTTTTTTGGCTTTAAGCATTGCTTTATCGGTGCTTATTATTTTAATTTCCATTTATATACCTAAGCCCACCGATTTAACAACTTTTCCTACTCTTATCTTAATAATCACGCTTTTTAGACTATCCTTAAATATCGCTACTACAAGAATGATTTTAAGCGAAGGGCAAAATGGTCCTGAAGCGGTAAGTGAAATTATCGCGGCTTTTGGGGAATTTGTCGTGGGTGGAAATATGGTCATCGGTGTGATAGTTTTTTGTATTTTGGTTTTAATTAATTTTATGGTTGTAACCAAAGGTAGCACAAGAGTTTCTGAAGTGCAAGCAAGATTTACCCTTGATGCGATGCCGGGTAAGCAAATGGCTATTGATGCGGACTTAAATGCGGGGCTGATTGATGAGCAAACGGCAAGAGCAAGACGCCAAGAGATTATAGCTGAAGCCAATTTTTATGGGGCTATGGATGGTTCTTCTAAATTTATTAAAGGCGATGCAGTTGCGGGCATTATCATCACTATCATTAATATCATAGGTGGTTTTTTAATCGGTGCCTTTCAGCACGATATGGACCTTAGCAATGCAGCTTCTACTTATACTATTTTAACTATAGGTGATGGGCTAGTATCACAAATTCCGGGTCTTATTACCTCTACGGCTACGGCTATTATCATAACCCGTGCGAGTAAAGACGAGGAAAATTTCGCCGAAGGGACTTTAAATCAGCTTTTAAGCGAATACCGCACACTTTTAATCGTGGGTTTTGTGCTTTTCATTTTTGCCTTAGTTCCGGGTTTGCCTACGCTTTCTTTGGGCTTTATGGCTTTGGTATTTTTAGGTCTTGGCTATCTTACTAAGCAAGTTAAAGAAGGTAAAATCGATATAAACACCCCTAAAAAAAGCAAACCCAGTGCCACAGCCGCAACACAAGATGGGGCAACTGTAGCAGCTCCTGCAAAGAAAAGTGAAGAAGAAATTATCAAAGAAGAAGAACATAAAATCAATGATATTCTTAAGGTTGAGATTTTAGAGTTAGAACTTGGCTATGGTCTTATTAAATTAGCTGAAAATGAACTGACTGAGAGAATTCGTTCTATGAGAAGAAGCATAGCTGAGAGCTTGGGCTTTTTGATGCCAAAGATTAGAATTAGAGATAATCTAAGACTTAAGCCCAATGAATACAGCTTCAAGCTTAAAGGTGTAGCCATTGCTGGAGCTGAAATTTACCCTGAGAAATACTTGGCTATGGATAGTGGTTTTATCACAGAAGAGATAGAAGGCATTGCAACTAAAGAGCCTGCTTTTAATTCAGATGCCCTTTGGATTGATGCCAATTTAAAAGATGAAGCTACGCTTAATGGCTATATAGTCATAGACCCTGCTAGTGTGATTTCAACACATATGAGTGAGCTTATTAAGGCACACGCTAGCGAGCTTTTAACCCGCCAAGAAGTGCAAAATTTACTCGATAAGGTTAAAAATGATTATCCTATCATTGTTGAAGGTGCTTTGGCTGTGGCTCCTGTGAGTTTGGTGCAAAAAATTCTCAAAGATTTACTTAAACACCACATACCGATTAAGGATATGCTGACTATTTTAGAAGCTATTAGCGATATAGCTGAAGTAAGCAAGAGTTTTGATATGATTATTGAGCATGTAAGGGCGTCTTTGGCTAGAATGATTACAAATATGTATTTAGATGATAAGGGGAATTTGGATATTTTTATTTTGGATTCTGCTAGCTCGGCTGTTTTGATGGAGAATGTGCAATTTAGAGATGGAGGCTATCATTTGCCTTTAAGCGTGGCTCAAACAGGCACTTTAGTAGATACTCTAAGAGCTGAAGTTGCCGCAGTAGCAAATGGTCGTATTAAGCCTTTTATACTTTGTGTTGAGCCTCAGCTTAGGAAATTTATCGCTGATATTTGTTATAATTTTAGCATTAATATTGTCGTATTAAGCTTTGCTGAAATTGCGGAAAATACGAATTTTAATACCGAAGGTATTATTAAGATAGAACTTTAAGGAAAAGAATGAAAATTTATCATCTTTCTCATACAGATTTAGATGGTTATGCCTGTCAATTTATAGTGAATTTTTATTTTAAAAATGTAAGCTTTTATAATTCTAATTATGGCAAAGAAATCAATGAGAATTTTAATACTATTTTAAATGACATAGAAAAAGATGGAAAAAAAGCTATTATTTTAATAACGGATTTGAATTTAACCCCCGCTCAGTGTGAAGAATTTGATAAAATTTGCAAGGAAAAAAATATAAAAATTTTCTTACTTGACCATCATCAAAGCGGCGAAGAATGTGCTAAAAAATATGCTTGGTATTTGCTTGATACTAAGCGTTGTGCGACTAAGATGGTTTATGATTTTTTCTCTAAAATTTGTGTGGCAAATTTAGAACTTTCAAATTTTGTTAATGTTGTTAATGCGGTGGATATTTGGCTAAGTGAAGATAAAAATTTTGAACTAGGAAAAGTTTTTTTAGCTTTAATTGCCAATGCTAAAGAGATAAATCGTGTGATGTTTAAAGAAGCCCATCTTGCTTATATGTTTTTTTTGCTAGATAGGGCGTGTAAATTTATAGACAAGGATAAGGCAAATATCCTGCTTGAAAATGCTATACATTTTATAAAAAAAGATTTTTTTTCTAGAAAAGATGATGACACGCTTTCTAATTTAATTTCTCATTTTGTGGTGGAAAAATTAAGCCAATTAAGAGTAAATTTCAGTATAGAATATGAAGGTTTTAAGGGAATTTTAACTTCAAATATAGGCAATACTTCTATTATCGGTAATGAGTTTTTGATAAAAAATCCAGATTATGATTTTTTTATCGATGTCAGTTCTAGGAAAACTTTAAGCTTTCGTGCCAATGGTAAAGTAGATGTGAGCTTAATGGCTAAAAATTTAGTAGGTGGAGGAGGGCATAAAAATGCTAGTGGTGGGCTTTTTGCTGCCTTTAAAGATGGAACAAATTATAATCACATCAAAGCTCAAATTGTTGATTTAATCAAAAGTAAAGAGCTTAAAAAGGAAAATAATCTTGCAAAATAAAAATTTAAAAAACGAACTAGAAGATTTAAGATATGAACTTAGCATAGTTTTAGAAGCTATGCTTTTATATGCTGGGGTTAAAAGAGAAAAGTTAGAAAACGCCATAGAAGCTTATATTGATAATATAGACCGCATACTAGAAACTTCAAACAAAGAAGGGGTTGATGAAGTTTTGGAAGTGGTTGAATTTTTAAGAAATAATTACAAAGAGCTTTTTGAGTGAAAGGATATATTTTTATTTTTCTTAGCCTGTATTCTTTGGGCTTTGCTAATATTTATGAAAAATTAAGTGATTTTGCCTATGAAAAAAAGCCTAATAAAGATTTTAAAAGCTATGAAGTTAAACTCATTGAATTTTCACAAGACAATAAAGCTTGTCTTGAGCTTCTAATACAAGCAGAGCAGGTAAGAATTCTCAAAAGCTATAATTCTTGCCAAGCCTTAGCCAAAGATGAAAATTTTCAAAATTTTCTCAATGAGGATTTTTTAAGGCTATATAAAAATGATGGATATTTTGTAAATAAAAATTTACAAGAGCTGAAAAAGGCTATGCAAGATATTATGATATATTATAAATTGCGTTATTCCTTTAGCAAGGATATAGGGGATATGAGTAGGGATAAAAATTTAAGCATCTTAAATATAGATGAAAAAAAGGGTGGAATCTTGCTTTATAAAATCAACAATCAAGCCTGTGTGGGTATAGAACTTAAAGAACATAATTCTAAAATGGCTATGAAAGTCTATGGGATAGAAAATTTAGACAAAGAATGCAAATTATTTATCCAAGCTCCTTCTTTTAAGGAGCTTTCTTATACGCAAAAAGATTTTAAGTGGTATTATTTAGAATAAACAAACACTCTGATTTTCTTTAGAAAATTCTTTAAAACAGCAATGAAAGTTATAGTATCTTTTCTTCCAAGTTTTTGAAAGACGCAATTATCCAAATCTTTTTTTTCTTGTATGCTTAAATTCTTCATTAGCTTAACCTTTAAAAATATCGCAGTCTGTGATTTTAGCTAAAAAAACTTTATTTTTGTATTAATTTTTCAAGTTTTAAGTATTTTATTGTTAAAAAATTTACATTTTTATATTTTGAAAGATAATAGCTTGATATTAAAAAATAAATTTAGGCAAAATGCCTAAATTTTACATATCGCTTAGTTTTTTAACCAAATTTTGCAAATCTTGCATGGAGCCTATGGCACTTG
The DNA here is from genome assembly GCF_046764905.1 of Campylobacter parajejuni. Taxonomy (NCBI): domain Bacteria; kingdom Pseudomonadati; phylum Campylobacterota; class Epsilonproteobacteria; order Campylobacterales; family Campylobacteraceae; genus Campylobacter; species Campylobacter parajejuni. The sequence goes on along the minus strand of NZ_JBKORB010000003.1, from coordinate 168,173 downwards.
GATTGATTTGATATTTTCCATTTACCACAAAAGCAGGGGTGCCGTAGGTTTTAGCTATGTCATTAGCTCTTTGAAATTCGTTTAAAATTTCTTTAGCTTTAGTAGTGTTTAAAAAAACTGACACTTCATTTTTATCCACACCCATAGCCTTTAAACCCACTTCGTAAAAATCATTTGAGTTTGAAAAGCTTTGCTTGTTTAAGAAATAAGAAACAAAATAAACATCAGCAAGTTTATGCGTAAGAGAATCACTATAACTTGCGTCTTTGCCATTTTGCTCATCTTGGTATTGAGCAAAGGCAAAAAGCTCATTCATTTCCTTAGCAAAGTCCCCATTCATCAAACTTACAGGATAAAGCTTAAAATGTAAATTAGGAAAAGCCTCTCTTAGTTTTTCCAAAGTCCCAAATTTATGATGATGATAGCAATGTATGCATTTATAAGAAAAGGCTTCAATCACTGAATTTTGGGAATTTGGCACAGCGGGATTTAAAGTAATAAAGCTATCTTTTGCCAATACAAAGCTAAAACAAAACGCAAGAAGTATAAAAATTTTGTAAAAAAATTTACACATCGCACATCCTTTTTCAATAAAAATTTTAAAAAGACAATTCTATTGAAAAAAAATAAACAAGCCCAAATCATTTGGGCTTAGAATTATTTTTTAGGACTGAAAGCTTGTTCGACGCTAAAAGGCATTGCCTGATATCCTGTTCCAGAACCGATAAATTGAATTTGAACCGAAGGTTCTTTCGCGCCCCATTTAAATTCATCAATTTCAGGCTTCGGCTCTCCAAGACTCACACCCTTACTAAGGTCAAAACCCATTCCAGCTGTAGCGCTATAAACTACGATAGAATTCTTATCTGCTGCATATTGAGTTAAAGAAGTTACCGGAGAGAACCATTCGTTCCCGCGATTCTTGCCGTATTCCCAAATTTGCTCTGCAGTTTTATTTTGCTGGTCGATTTTATAAATTACGGCACGAGAGTATTTTTGACTTGCAAATGCGGGTTGCTCAGCCCCTCTTGCGTCGCCATTATCAAAAACACTTATATAAATATAACGTTTATTGGATTTGCTATCAATTCTCCAAGCTGTATGTTGAGTCCAAGTAAAGTCAAATCCACCATTTTCATTTTCATAGCCCGGACATTTACTATAATCATCATCGCAAATTATTTTTTTACCATTCTTATCAACAGGTTGTAATAAATATTTTTGGAATTTATCGCCCCAACCCTTGTGTGCTCCTAAAATCCACTTGATTTTTTTATCACGACCGATTTTAACAATAGCACTTTGATGGCGACTTGAAATGATAATGCTATCATCACTCGGGTCATAATCAACACTATTTACATGCGCCCAATTTCTACCTATACCTGTGCCTGCTATGTCTCCAAATTTATCACTCTCGTCCATTTTAGCAAGCTCTTCGTCGCTTAAAGTTTTACCTGCTTTACTCGCATCGATATTTAAACATACTGCACCTTGGTCTAAAGCTTTGATAATAGTGCTTCTATAAGTATCTAAAATATCATACAATCTCCAATCATCAACTACATTGCCATTCTCATCTACTTCTACAATCGTATCACGCACTGTGCGAACGTGCTTGCCATCTGGGCGCAAAGCATTTGCCGAAGCCACTCTTAAAAGATAATGTCCATTTTGCATATTGTCCATAGCGTGAGAAAAATCTATATAGGCAGGGGGTAGCTTGCGGTTAAAAATTTCTCTTCCTAAAATATCATATTTTACATATCTTTGACCAAAACCCCAAGTTAAAGCCCCATCTTTATTTTGATGAAAACCCATCATAATGCCACGATTATAAATATTATCCCAATCCATCAATTTACTATTATCAAAATACCATCGAATCTCGCCCTTAGTATCTATGATAAACACATTAGAATTCTCATCCCACTCCATAGCACCACCTGTGGGGTTATTCCAAACAGATTGCGAACCTTTGCCTGATTGTTTTCCGGGAGCATTATTTACCAAATACAATCTATCTGAAAATTTTGGGTCCATTTTTAATACTTTAACACTCTCAAAAGGAATTCCCCTTTGCTCAGTGCTTCCGCTTGGCTCTATATTCACTCCAGAAGCGGCAATCTTATATATCTCATCAGTAACTTTTTGACTTTTTCCGTTTGCGGTTTTTGTATAGCTTACTTTTATCGTATTTAAATAAGAAGGATAAAGTCCAAATACAGGAATTCCGCCATAAGTCTTAGCCATTTTAGAATCCACGCTATAAGAGATAGTTTGACCATTTGGCTTAGGAAGAATACTTACTTGTATATCGCTTAAAACATACCCATTATCCATAATCACAGCTGTTAAAGGAGCTAGTCCATAAGGGTTTATTTTAACCGCACCTATTTGTCCTTGAATTTGCCAATCTATTTTTGTTCCGCTAGGACCGCCCATAGCCATCAAAGCATTGGGTGCAAGTAGGGTAGAACCCGCCAGTAACGCTAGGCAAAGAGTTTTGCTAAGTCTCATTATTTATCCTTTAAAATTATTTAAGCCATCCTAAAATAGCTTAATAAAATTTTAAAACTATGTAGCAGATTTTAAACTGCTACATTCTAAATTTATCTTGAAATGGTCCATTTAATACTAGCTAATTTTTAATTCGCCTGTAAATTTAAGTATTAAAACCAAAACAAGTATAATTAAGGCAAAAATTTTAGACCCGGCCTTGCTCTTATCTAAAATATAAGCCATAAACATTCCAAAAAGCACAATAAAACAACATAAAAATGCTATAAAACAACAAATAGCCATATTCATAAATTTTAAACTAGGGATTAAATACCACCCCTCGCTATAAAGTCCATCTTCAAAATTAGGTGGAGTGCCTATGAAGAATTTTTGAAAAGCATTGAGATTAGCACTTTCTGGGACTACTGGAATATCCATTCCACATTCTCCTGTTGGTTTAAACCAAGAAGGAAACCACTCGTGCAAAGGCAAGTTAAAGGGATAAATAGGAATTTCACGACACCCATCAACTCCACCAAAAGGATTTTCTGAATGAACAACTTCATGGATATGATTTAAGGTTAAACAATGCTCAAAACCTAGCCAAATTCCATAAAAGGCCAAAGTATAAGCAAAAATTTTAATTACATTGTTTTTAGGATTAATCAAAGCAATTAGACCGCCCAAAGCCATAACAAACATATCAAATCTTATATAAACACATTGTTCGCAAGGCTCCATATAAAGATATTCTTGAAATAAAAAATGTGCCACAAAAGTAAGCCCTAGAGTTACTACAATCATAATCAGCCAAGGCGAACGTGTGTCTTGCCATTTAGAAAGTTTAAAGCAATCCATGTTTTTCATCTTACAACTCATTTTTGCTTACTAAGCTCTTCAACAATTTCAATCAAAGCTTCAGGAGAGCTAATAGCACTTGGAATGATTTGGTATTTACCATTAACCACAAAAGCAGGGGTGCCGTAATTTTGCGAAATAGGGTTAGCCACTTCATAAGCTTTTAAAATTTCACTAGCCTCAGGAGTTTTTAAAAAAGCTTCCAAATCAGCCTTATTCGCACCCATAGCATTTAAACCTACTGCGTAAAAAGCTTCTGGATTTTTACCATTTTCCCATCTTTGCTTTTTCTTAAAATAAGCATCAAAATAAGCTTGTGCGGCTTTATGAGTGAAGCTATTTTTATCTGTAAAATCAGTCTTATTGGCCTTATCTTTAAACACAGCAAAAGCAAAAATTTCATTTGCCTGTTTTCCATAATCCCCCATCGAACTTACAGGGTAGAATTTATAAGTTAAATTAGGCAATTTTTCCTTAACCTTACCCATAGTATTAAATTTATGATGGTCATAACAATGCGTACAACGATAAGAAAAAATTTCAATCAGCGAATTATCTGCATCAGCAATAGGAGTTTTAAGGACTATGTATTCTTTATCCTCGCTCAATGCACTTGCATTAACACCAGCTAAAAAAGCAAACACGACAGCACATTTTGTAAAATTTCTTAAAATTTTCATCATTTTCTCCTTGAAATTTTAAAGCCAATAAAACTTTTTATTAAGCTTTTGTATAAAAATTATTATAAAACTATTAATATAAAAATATTCTTAAAAATTTTTAATCCTTTTAACACAGAAAAATATTTTTATCTCATAAAAAATCAAAAATAGGGGAGAAAATTTAATCTTCAAAATTTATCATTTTTATATATGTTTTGATAATAAAATAAAATCAGCTTTCTCAATAATATTTTTACAATTTTCAAAAAAGTTAAATTATACTTTTCAAATTACAAAACAAAATAATCATTTTTTTACATTATATTTTATGGATAAGTTTAAAATATACAAAAAGTAAAATCATAAAAATATTAAATACAGATGGTTTGATAGGGAATAAAGCTTTGTATTTTGAGTATATATAAAAAAGTTTGAAAATTATAGTTTTCAATACAAAATTATAAATTTTTACATATTTTTACCTTTTATCATATCTTCATACATACGTATATAAGTTTTATTTAATATTTTTTATTGAAGGTTTTTAAAATTTATTTTCCAAGCTTTATTTTTCAAAAAAAGCTTTTTTTTACCAAGTTAATACTAAAATGCCTTTTTCAAAGAAAAAAGCTAAAATTTTAAAATTCTAGGAAAAGTTTTTATGAAATACCCTTTAGATTGTGAAGAAAATTTTGAAAAATCCTTTTTGTTTTGGTTAGCAAAATACATAAAATTTAAACTCAACTCCCTATCCAATAAAGAGCTAAAAAATCCCCAAGCTCTAGCAGAGGTTAATTTCACTCTTACAAAGGGTGTTAAAAACATAGAAGAGCTTGACGCTTTAGCCAAAAAAGCAAGAAATGCGGGTTTAAATGGAGTAAATACTTATTTTAACCCTTTGAAAAAGGTATTTGAGTATTTAAATTTTTACAAGCTTTATTCTTTAAAACAAATTGATGAAGAGCTGATTGTGGAAGTTTTAGCCAGTATCACGGGGGCTTTATCGGATGCGAGTAAAAAAAATTACCGCATTGCTGTGATTAATTTTTTTGATTTTTTAGATAGGCAAAATGAAGAAGAAGAAAAGGCACATATTTTTGACATCACTCTTAAGAATTGGGCAGGAATTTCGGGTGCAAAGGGAGTGAAACTGCCTGAATTTATGAGTGAAGAAGAGCTTAAGAAATTTCTTGATGCTATCGAAAATGCAGATTTCAAAAGCAACACCCTACGCAACAAGCTCATCATCAAAATCATCATTTTCACAGGCATACGCGTTAGCGAAGCCATTCACATAAAAATGGGAGATATTAGCGAAGAAAACGACCTTTATATCATTAGAATTCGCGCCAAAGGCAACAAATATCGCGTAGTAATGATAAAAAAAGAACTCATTTTTGATTTGCTTCAAAATTTCAGCATTAATTATATGAGTAAGGATGCTTTGCTTTTTGTCAATAAAAAAGGAACCCCCCTAACCCAATCCTATGTGAGTCGCATAGTCGAACAGCTTCTGTTTCGTGCGGGAATTCGCAAGCAAAAAAACGGCGCTCATATGTTGCGTCATACCTTTGCCACCCTACTTTACAAAAAACAAAAAGATTTGGTTTTAGTTCAAGAAGCCCTAGGACATGCGAGTTTAAACACTTCAAGAATTTACACGCATTTTGACAATGACAAGCTCAAACTTGCCGCACAAGTTGCAAAGGAATTAAATGAAAGATGAGAAATTTGCGGTATTTGGACGGCATATTTATCACAAGCTAAAATACATTTTAAAAGCCCATAATCACAATGAAAGCAAAAAATGTTTTAAATTCATACAAAAGCACAAAAATGATTTTTATTTTTTAGTGCTTGTAGATTATGAATTCTACAAATATTTTGAAGATAAAAATTTCACAAGCAAAAAGGCTTATTTATCAGCATTTGCCTTTAAAAAAAGAAAAAAATTTAAAAGCGAAACCTTGAGCGAAGAAAATTTTCTCCCTGAATTTACAAGCTTTTTAAATCAAGAAAAATACAGAGAAAATTTCACAAAGGTCAAAAAAGCCATCTCAAAAGGCAGGGTTTATCAGCTCAATCTCACTCAAAATTTTAATTTTCAAAGCAAAATGGATACTTTTAAACTTTTTAAACTTTTACTTTCTAGACAGGATACGGATTTTAAGGCTTTTATAAGAGATAGCGAAAGAGAAATTTTATCTTTTTCGCCTGAATTGTTTTTCAAAAGCAAAAAAAGAAAAATACTCACAAAACCTATGAAAGGCACCATAAAAAGAGACAAAGACCCCATAAAAGATAAAGAAAACAAGCTTTTCTTGCAAAAGGATTTAAAAAATCGCAGTGAAAATGTTATGATTTGCGACCTTTTACGCAACGACCTTTCAAAAATCATCACAAAAAACAGCCTAAAAACCAAGCTTTTTGAAATTGAAAGCCACCCTACTTTGCACCAAATGACTTCAAGCATACAAGGAAAGCTTAAAAAAAATACTACTCTTTATCGCATTTTTAAAGCCCTATTTCCTTGTGGTTCTATAACAGGTGCGCCAAAGCTTGAAAGTATGAAGCTCATTAAGGAATTAGAGCAAAGAAAGCGTGGAATTTACTGCGGAGCCATAGGGCTTGTTTATAAAGATAAAAGCCAATTTAGCGTTGCTATTCGCACCCTAGAAAAACAAGGCAAAAGCTATACTTACAGCACGGGCAGCGGTTTGGTTTGGGATTCTAATTTTGAAGATGAATTTGAAGAATTAAAGCTTAAAAGTGCAATTTTAAATCCTTGTGATTTTTATTTATTTGAAACTATGTATTTTAAAAATAATCAAATTTTATTTTTAAAAGAACATCTACAAAGACTGATAAAATCAGCACTCAAATTAAATTTCAAAGTCCATAATATACTTAAAAGTTTTCATACTATTTTAAATCAAAAAAACTCTTACAAGCCGTATCAAAACCTTAGCCTTTTAAAGCTTAATGAGAAAATTTTTCACAAAAAACATTCTTTATTTTATGATTTTGAGCTTAAAAGCCCTTATGAAGAAGGGATTTTAAAGCTTATCTTGCTTAAAGATGGGACTTTTAAACTCCAGCAAAGCACCTTAAAACAAAGCTCAAGCGATATTTTGCTTTTAAGCGATGAAAGGCTAGATTCAAAAAGTGATAAGCTCTATCATAAGAGTTCTTTGCGGACTTTGTATGATAGATACTCAGTTAAATGGCAGCAAAATTTATGCTATGACCTAGCTTTTTTTAACGAAAAAAACGAGCTTTGCGAAGGAACAAGGACAAATCTCATTCTAGAAAAAAACGCCCATTTTTACACCCCCAAGCTTCAAAGCGGTATGCTAAAGGGTATTTATAGAACTTTTTTGCTCCATCTTAAACTTATAGAAAAAAAAACGCTTTTCAAGCACGATTTATTCGAAGCTGAGAGAATTTATTGTATCAATTCTGTGCGTGGCTTAAAAAGGGTAAAATTACAATGAAAAAAATTTTATTTATCGATAATTACGACTCTTTTAGCTATACCATCATCTATTATCTTAAAGAGCTTGGTTTTGAATGTAAAGTGATAAAAAATGACGCTTTTAAAAGGGCTAAGGATTTGGAAAAATTTAGCTTCACCCACCTAATCATCTCTCCGGGTCCTAATTCTCCAAGAGAATCTAAACTCAGCCTAAAAGCCATCAAGCATTTTAAAAAGCATAAAAAAATTCTAGGCATTTGCCTAGGACATCAGTGCATAGCCCAAGTTTTTGGTGGAAAAATTTCTAAAATGCATAGTCCCATGCACGGCAAAACCTCTACGCTTTATTTTAAAAAAGACCCTATTTTCAAAGGCATAAAAAAAGGGCTTGAAATTAGCCTGTATCATTCCTTGCACATTAGCAAAATGCCTAAAAAATGCAAAATTTTAGCCCATAATTCGCAAAATATCATTATGGCTATCAAGCACAAAAAATACCCCATCTATGGACTGCAATTTCACCCCGAAGCGATTTTAAGCCAAAAGGGTAAAAAAATGCTTAAAAATTTTATGAAGCTTTAGGCATTCCCCCCCCCCCCAATTGTTAAAAAAATATTAATTTATGCAAGAATTCCTTGTTTTTTTCTTTGCGATATGCTAGAATTCGAACGCAATTTAAATCAAAAAAGAAGGAGTTATTTATGAGATATCATAAAAAAGTAGTGCTTTCTGCCATTGCAGCGAGCTTTTTAGTTGCTCACGGGGGGGGGGGCTTTATGCAGCTGATGTCAGCGATGACAATAAGCTAACACAAGGAAAAGATAATAAAAATTCTTATACCTACGAATTTCAAACTAACGATGTTGTAAAAACTGAGCTAGGAAATACTAAAGTTTCTCAAAAAGACGAAGACAAACTCAAACATCTTACCATCAAAGCAGGAGCAGGACAATCAGGCGAATTAAAATTCGAAGGAAGTAATCAAAACAAAGCTTCTTTGGGTGGAGAATTCGATATGGCAGATTTTACAAATGAAGGTTATAGCTTTGATATTACTGCCGATAAGCTTTCTTTTACAGGAACAACTCAGCCTACGCTTACTAATCCTAACCTAGGGGACACTCTTATCAATGTAAGCAGTGGCTCTAGCACTATCACAGCTACAAATGGAGTGAGTTTAGATAAGGCAACCATTCAGCTTATGAATACAAACATTTTTGGCGAAAATTTCAATGGTTCTTTGTCTGTTAATGGAGACTTAAGCCTTACAGATAGCTTGATTGTAAATGATGGACAAGCCAATTTTAATGTAAATGGTAAGGTCAGTGCTACTAATACGACTTTTGTCGCAGGTGTGTCTGATTTAAGTCGTGTAACCAGTAATGGTTTTTATATTATGAGTGCTAGTAAAGGTTTTCAAGGCTCTAACGATAAACAAAAAATCACAGAGGACGCAGCAGGGAATATAGCGGATTTGATTATCCATAAGCAATTTGTAAATGTTTCGTCTAATCTTTTAGATTCGAACTATGCGGGTGGAACTGGAACTATCAATAGAAGCGATTTACATCAGCTATTTGAAAATCAAGATTTAAATACTCTTTATGATGCTAAACTAGTGGAAAAAGGCAATGCTCTTTATGTGGATGGAAGCTTTAAATTTATCAACGCAAATAAAACTCTTGACGCTAAAGCATTAAACGCAGCTATCCAAACAGAGTTTCAAACTCAAAAAACAGCCTTAGAAGGTCTTTATAAATACGATAGTGCCAACCAAACAGAAACCGGTCTTTTTGCAACCAACAAACAACAAGTAAATACTAAAATCACTGAATACACAAAAGAAGGTGGAACTATCGCTGCGTCTCAAAAAGCCGTAGATGCAGCAAAAGCTAAGCTTGATGAAGCAAACAAAGGCAGCGACCAAAATGCAATCAAATCAGCTCAAGAAACTTACGATAAAGCCACACAAAAGCTTGAAAGCGATAAAAAAACTCTTAATGAACTTAACAATCGCTTAGCGCAATACAACAGCCTTATCGCACAAATCAAAAACCAAACAACTAGCCTAAATACCAAACTTGATGCTAATTATGACATCACAGCGGGTCAAAAGGGACAAATTTTTGCTTCTTTAGCCACTTCAAATGTAGGCGGTAAAATAGCTGGAACGGCAAATTATATCTTTGATGATGGTAGAGTGATTAACGATATAGAAAAATCAGCCCGTTCTACTGCTGGAAATTCAGCCTTAAATTCACCTGTGGGTGCTATTAATATGTCTAATGATATGGCTATTTCAAATCGTTTGGCGAAATTTAGCAATCCTTATTCTACTATGGGTATAGGAGAAAAATTTGCCGCAGGAAATGGAATTGCTAGTGATTCAACTTACGCTTATGGTGCAAGAAGCTATGATGATAATGTATGGGCAAATGTAATTGGCGGTGCAAATATCATCGATAGCAACAGCGGTGCTTTATATGGTGTGAGTGCGGGATATGACCGCTTAGTAGGCGAAGATACTATTTTAGGTGCTTATTTAACTTATGCTAATTCAGAAGTTAAAACAAGCCTAGCAAACCAAGAAAGTGATAACTTGCAACTAGGTTTATACACAAGAACGCTTTATGGTAATAGCGAATTTGATTTTAAATCTTACGCACAATTTGGCTGGACTGACCAAGATAGATTCATAGCTGGAACAACCAACTCCTCTGATTTTACTAGAAAATTCTTAGGTGCTAGTGGAACTTATGGCTATGTATTTGATATGGGAAATGATTTGTATATCAAGCCTTTAGCGGGACTTAATCTTTATTATTCTTTCACACCGGATTATAATGAAAATGGTGCATACGCTCAACATGTTCGTTCTCAAACTAATTTTGACGCAAGTATAGAAGCGGGTGCTGAATTTAGAAAATATCTTTCTAAAGAAAGCTATGTCTATGCTACACCAAAAATCGAACAATATGTTATCACTTCTGGAGATGATTATACAGCGAGATTCTTAGGAAGCCCTACTTCATTTACTATCAATGGAAGCGATAAGAAAAAAACTTATGGTTCGTTTATAGTAGGTGGAGATATTAATATCAAAGACCAATGGGCATTCACTTTCGCAGCGGGTGTTAAACATCTTTTAAGTGGAAAAATCAATGATGAAAGTGAAACTTATTTAAGCGGTAATGTAGGTCTTAAATATCAGTTTTAATTCATACACAATGAGAGTTCTCTTTTTCGCAAAGCCTTTTTTGGCTTTGCACCCTTAAAAATTCAAAATCACAAAAATCAACCCCCATCATTCTCAAACCAATACCCTAAAAATACAAATTTGAAGCTTGAAAAATCAAAAACAATAAACTTTCATAAAGTTAAATAAAGCTATAATCAAGCTTTAGAAATTCAAGCTAAGGTTTAAAATGACTTATTTAGAAATAGAAGGAACAAATCACTTAAGTGGAAGCGTTAGCATAAGTGGAGCAAAAAATGCCGCCCTGCCCTTAATCACTTCAAGCATACTAGCAAAAAATGAAGTTAAAATAACCAATGTCCCCGCAGTTGCTGATATTAAAACTCTCATATCCTTACTAGAAAATTTAGGAGCTAAGGTAAGTTTTGCAAACAATACCGCCTTGCTAGATACAAGCACACTTAATCAAACCATAGCCAAATACGACATAGTGCGAAAAATGCGAGCTTCCATACTAAGCCTTGGACCCTTACTTGCTCGCTTTGGGCATTGTGAAGTGTCCCTGCCCGGTGGCTGTGCCATAGGACAACGCCCCATAGATTTACACCTTTTAGCCCTAGAAAAAATGGGTGCGAATATACAAATCAAACAAGGCTATGTAGTAGCGAGTAATAGATTAAAAGGAAATGAAATTCTTTTTGATAAAATCACGGTTACAGGCAGTGAAAATATCATTATGGCTGCAGCCCTAGCCAAAGGCAAAACAAGACTTTTAAATGTCGCAAAAGAGCCTGAAGTCGTTCAGCTTTGCGAAATTTTAGCTAAAGCTGGACTTGATATAAAAGGCATAGCTAGTGATGAGCTTGAAATTTATGGTAGCGATGGGGAGCTTTTGGAATTTGAAGAATTTAGCGTCATACCCGATAGGATAGAAGCGGGGACTTATCTTTGTGCGGGAGCGATTTGTAATTCAAAAATCACCTTAAATAAAATCAATGCCCAGCATTTGAGTGCGGTCTTGGCAAAGCTAGGTCAAATGGGCTTTGAAAGCTTGATTGAAGAGAATAGCATTACCCTACTTCCAGCTAAAGAAATTAAGCCTGTGGAGATTATGACAAGTGAATATCCGGGTTTTCCAACCGATATGCAAGCGCAGTTTATGGCTCTAGCATTAAAGGCAAATGGCACTAGCATTATCGATGAAAGGCTTTTTGAAAATCGCTTTATGCATGTAAGTGAGCTTTTGCGAATGGGTGCAGATATTAAGCTTAATGGGCATATTGCGACCATAGTCGGAGGCAAAGAGCTTAATGCTGCTGATGTGATGGCAACGGATTTAAGAGCTTCATCAGCCCTGATTTTAGCAGCCCTTGCAGCCAAAGGCACGAGCAAGGTGCATAGAATTTATCATCTTGATAGGGGCTATGAAAAATTAGAAGAAAAATTTAGAGCCTTAGGGGTCAAAATCACAAGGCTTGAAGAATGAAAAATATCTTTGAAACCCTAAAAGATTTAGAAAAGCAAATTTCAAGTTTGAATGAATTTGAACTTGTAAGCCTTGAAAATGCTAGGGGGCGTGTTTTGGCTAGGGATTTTTATGCGAGAAAAAATTTACCCAGTTTTGATAATGCAGCCCTTGATGGCTATGCTTTTAATTACGCTGATAAGAATGAAGCCTTAAGTATCAAAGGCACTATTTTTGCAGGGGATAAAAACCCTTACACGCTAGGCGAAAAAGAATGTTATAAGATTATGACGGGGGCTAAAATGCCCCAAAATGCCGATACTATCTTAATGCTAGAAGATGAGTGTATAGAAGAAAATAAGCTCATCATCAAAAAAGCTCCAAAACAGCATAATGCTTACCGCTATAAGGGCGAAGAATTAAGCCAGAATGAACTTTTACTCAAACAAGGCACAAAACTTAATGCCAAGCATATAGCCTTGCTTGCTTCTCAAGGATTTTATAAAATAGAAGTGATAAGAAAAATTCGTGTTGGAATTTTTTCAAGTGGCGATGAGTTAAAAGAGCCTTGGCAAGAATGCGATGAAGAAAGCATTTACAATGCTAATGCCCTGCCCTTGCTCTGTATGTTTGAAGAAGCTTGTTATTTGGGTATTATTAAAGATGATTTTTTAAATACAAAAGAAGCCTTGCAAAATACAAATTTCGACCTTTTAATCACTTCAGGCGGTGCGAGTGTAGGAGAGGCTGACTTTATGGAAAGAGCTTTAGATGAGCTTGGTTTTCATCCGCTTTTTAAGGGTTTAAAAGCACGCCCTGCAAGACCTACTAAACTTTATCAAAAGGGTAAAAATTTAGTGCTTATTTTACCGGGAAATCCTATGGCGGCTTATTTATCTTGCTTTATTTTTGGAAAAAAACTTGTAAAATTACTAAGCGGGGCTTTGGAAAATTCTTCGCTTTTGTATGCAAAAATGGGTATGGATTTAAAAATTAAAAGCGGAAGGAATAATCTCATACTAGGAAATTTAGAAAAAGATATTTTCATACCCTTTAATGAAAATAAATTCGGCTCAGGTATGATACTTCCGCTCGTAAAAAGCGAGTTTTTGCTTATCAGTGATGAAAATATAAGTGAGCTGAAAAAAGACGAGTTAATAAAAATTCTAAAAATCTAAGTTTTTTATAAATTTAGCTCAATTTATCTTCATCATCGTGGTCGTGAATGTATTTTTCGTCATTTTCTAGGGTATCAACGAAACGACCTATTCGCTCCCAACGCACATTTTTATCCTTATCCCAAGAAAAATACACAAACCAAGGCTTACCTACGATAAGAGAATAAGGCACAGAACCCCAAAAACGACTATCATAAGAATAATCGCGATTATCACCAATCATAAAATACTCATTCTCGCTCACATCAAAAACATAAGCATTGCCCCCGCTAAAACCCATATGATTTCCAAGTTCTTTAAAATAAGTCGGTGCCATAGCAAAATCGCCTATGCTAAGATAACGCAAAATATCGCTTTCTATGTCTCTTTGTGGGTCGTAGTGGATGCCTTTTTGTTTGTAAGGTTCTTTCACATAAATTTGACCGCCTAGCGTGATAAGGTCATTTGGATAATGCTCTTTCATATACTCATCGCCTTCGTGCATTCTCACATAAAGGGTTTTGTTTGCATAAACAATTCTATCCTTACCCACGCCTACGCAACGCTTTACAAAATGCTCTTTTTCATTGCGGGGATTTCTAAAAACGACTATATCGCCCCTTTTTGGACCCTCGCCCCTAATCAAATGTCCGTCTTTGTCAAAATCAGGCAAAACAGGAAGTTCTAGCCAAGGAATATGCGGAGTAGGAATTCCATAGCTAAATTTTTTAACAAATAAAAAATCCCCTACCAATAAAGTATTTTTCATAGAACCTGAAGGTATAACAAAGGCTTGTATAAAGAAAAAAATCACTAAAAGAACGATAACAATAGTCCCCGTCCAAGACTGCGAAAATTTGTATAATTTCTTTAAAAATTCCATAGTTTTTTCCTAATGAAGTCTATTTTTAGCAGATTTAAGGGTATTTTCCAAAAGCATAGCTATGGTCATAGGTCCCACTCCACCCGGAACTGGGGTAATATAGCTTGCTTTTTGGGATACTTCTTCAAAATTCACATCGCCTACTATCTTGCCATTTTCTAGGCGGTTAATCCCCACATCTATGACAATAGCACCTTCTTTAACCCCATCTTTACCTAGCAAATTTACAGAACCTGCTGCTACGACTATCAAATCCGCCCTTTGGGTGTAAAGCTTTAAATCTTTGGTTTTAATATGACAAATGCTTACCGAAGCTCCAGCATTTAAAAGCATAGTAGCCATAGGACGCCCTACTATATTTGAAGCACCTATGACAACGGCGTCTTTGCCTTCTAGCTTGATTTCATATGCTTTTAAAAGTCTCATAACACCAAGCGGAGTGCAAGGTAGAAAACCACTTTCTAAGCCTAAATTTAAATAGCCCACATTAATAGGATGAAACCCATCGACATCTTTGCTGCTTATAATGCTTTCAAGCACCAAATCCTTACAAATATGACTTGGCAAAGGAAGCTGCACTAAAATTCCATGAACGCTATCATCGTGGTTTAGGGTATGGATTAAGGCTAAAAGCTCATTTTGAGTCGTGTTTTTATTAAGATGATAAACTAAGGATTTAATACCACATTCTTCACAAGCTTTAGCCTTAGAATTTACATAGGCTTGACTAGCCATATCATCTCCTACTAAAATCACGGCTAAAGAGCTTTGTATTCCTTTGTTTTTTAAAAATTGATTTTTTTCTTTTAATTCTTCTTTAATTTTTGCACTTAAAGCTTTACCATCAAGTAAAACCATTCTTTTCCTTTGTAAATTTATCGCTTTTTTAAAGTAAAAATTGTATCATATTAAAATTTCATTAACAGGGTAAAACTTTGAAAATTGTTTTAATGTTTTTTTTATTAAACGCAAGTCTTTTAGGGGCTGATTTTATCACTCTTAAAGAGTATTCTAAAATGCTTTATGAAAATCCTAGAGGCATTAGCTGCAAAGAATGCCACGGAAGTGATGGCAGGGAGCAAATTTTGGGGTATTATACGAAAAATGGCGTTAAAACAGCTTATAAGGTTCCTAGTATTCAAAATCTTAGTTTCGAGGATTTTAAAAATTCTCTTAATGAGAGTAAGGACGCAAAATCTATAATGCCAAATTACTCTTTAACCAATGATGAAATTGCAACTTTATACAATTACATCAAGCAATTTAGCAAGGAAGAAAAATGACAAATAAAAAAGCTTTCAAAGAAGCCACTCAGTTTATAGCAGGGGGTGTGAATTCGCCCGTGCGTGCTTTTGCAAATGTAGGGAGTGAGCCTAGGTTTATTTCACAGGGCAAAGGCGCTTATATTTTCGATATAGAAGGGAATTCTTATATAGATTATGTCCAAAGCTGGGGACCCTTGCTTTTTGGGCATTGTGATAAAGACATACAAAAAGCTTGTCAAAAAGCTTTGAAAAAAGGCTCAAGTTTTGGCGCTCCAACCCTACTAGAAACAGAACTTGCTAAACTTGTTTTATGTGATTTTCCCCACTTGGATAAAATCCGCTTTGTTAGCAGCGGCACAGAAGCAACTATGAGTGCTATTCGCCTTGCTCGTGGCTTTACCAAAAAAGATAAAATCTTAAAATTTGAAGGCTGTTATCACGGGCATTCAGACTCTTTGCTTGTCAGTGCAGGAAGCGGTGCGACTACTTTTAATTCTCCTAGTTCTTTGGGTGTTTTAGAAGATGTGGCTAAATATACCTTAGTTGCAAAATATAACGACTTAGCAAGTGTTGAAGAGCTTTTTGAAAAACACAAAGATATAGCTTGTGTTATCATAGAGCCTATTGCAGGAAATATGGGCTTAGTTCCTGCTAGACAAGAATTTTTAGAAGGGCTTGTTAAACTTTGTAAGGCTAATCAAAGCTTAGTGATTTTTGATGAAGTGATGAGTGGATATAGGGCTTCTTATTTGGGTTCTTATGGGATTAATGGTATTAAAGCTGATATAGTTACTTTTGGTAAGGTTATAGGCGGGGGCTTGCCTGCGGCTGCTTTTGCTGCTAGGGCTGAAATTATGGATATTTTAAGTCCTTTAGGCGGGGTTTATCAAGCAGGAACGCTTAGTGGAAATCCCTTAGCAATGGCTGCAGGAATAGCAAGCATCACTAAGGCTAAAAAGAGTAAAAAACTCTATGAAAAGCTAGGAAAACTAGCCAAAAAACTCACTGGGGGCATGAAAAAATTAGCCGAGGAAAAAGCCCTGCCTTTGCAAACTTGCTATGTGGGTTCTATGTTTGGGTATTTTTTTACTCAAAAGCCTGTTTTAAATTACGAAGACGCTTTAAAATCGGATTTAAAATTATTTTCTAAATTTCACAAACATATGCTTCAAAGGGGTGTTTATTTGGCTCCTTCTCAGTTTGAAACAGCCTTTATCTGCTCTAAAATGAACGATAAAATGATAGCTTTTACCCTAGAAGCGGTAAGGGAAAGTTTTAAAAGAATATGAGTGAAAATTTAAAAGAAGAAAATAGCTCTACAAAAAAGCAAAAAATCATTCGCAAAACCCTTGAAGCAGCTGATGGCTTAAGTCTTGGTATTTCTATGGTTGTTGCGGTATTCATAGGCTTAGGCATAGGCTATTTACTAAAAAAATTCACGCCCTATCCTTGGCTTTTTTGGCTGGGGGTTTTTTGGGGTCTTAGTGCCGCTGCGTTAAATGTCTATAAGGCTTATAAAATGCAAGTAAAAAGCTATGAAGAATTTGAAAAAAGAGACGCTCTTATCAAGGAAAAAATTCAAAAAGAGAAAAAATAATGCAACACAAAAAGGCTTTACTTAGTATTTTCATTCTCATTCAAGTGATTTTTTGCTTGGTTTTTTTAAGCTTGAGTGCTTTTAAATTAAATATCTTTTTAAGCTATGAAATGGCTTTTTTGAGTGCTTTGCTTGTTGTTTTGGCTTCTTATTTTAATTACAAAAAAATCATACTCAAAAGGTCTAAATTCTACGAAAAAGATTTTAAAACCCTTCCTTTAATTTTCATTAAAAAAAAGCAAAAGGATACAAAAATTATTCATTTTAAAGCCTTAAAAGACGATATAGCCTTTAAAGATAAAATGTATATTTTTGCCCTATTTTTTACCCTATTTAAAATGGTAGCTTATGGGCTTTTGGTTGCGGGATTTTTATTTTTACACCGTCAAAAATACTTAGATATTTTTGCTTATTTGTGTGGAATTTCATCCTTGCTTGTTTGTGTTTTTATTTTTATTTTATACCTTAAAAGATATGAGTTTAACAAGAATTATTAGGTCTATGACAGCCCTGTTCGCGGGAATGTCTTTTATGTTTGCTGGAAATGCTCTGATAGTAAGTTCCATAGGAGTGATTTTAAAAGAAAACAACGAAAGCTCTTTGGCTGTGGGGATAATAAGCTCTTGCTTTTTTATAGGAGCTATGCTAGGCACCATTAGTGCGCACAAAATCATTTCTCGTGTGGGGCATATTCGTTCTTTTGGGCTTTTTAGTGCGGTTTTTGGAATTTGTGCTATGTCGCATACCTTGAGTGAAAATCTTATTTTTTGGTCGATTTTAAGATTTTTTATGGGTTTTTGTTATTATGGGCTTTTGATGGTGATTGAATCGTGGCTGAATGAAAAAAGCAAAAATACCATTCGTTCAAGGGTTTTGGGCTTTTATGAAATTGTTTATAACCTATCCTTTGGTATTGGTGTTTTAATCATTGCTTTAAATTTAAGCAAACACAGTATCTTCATACTCAGCGCAGCCCTTATCTTACTCTCATCCTTGCCGCTTAATTTAATCAAAATCAAAGAGCCTATTTTGCCCAAACCCCATCCTATCTCCATACCTAAAATTTTTGACATTGCACCCCTAGCCATAGTAACTAGCTTTATTGCAGGAATGTTGATTAATGGCTTTTATTCTATGGCGTCTTTGTTTATACTTTTGCAAGACTTTGATGCTAGGGCTGTTTCTTATTTTATATTTTGCGGAGTTTTAGGAGGCTTCTTTGCACACGCTGTTATAGGGGTGCTTTCTGATAAAATGGGTAGGAAATTTGCTATCATCACTTGTGCCACTTTAGCCTTCATTGTTATGTTGATTTTTGCTTTTTTTACACTGGCTTTACATTGGCAGTATGTTTTATCCTTTTTGTTGGGTGCTGGCATTTTTTGTCTTTATGCTTTGGCTTTGGCTAGGGCAAGTGATATGCTAAAAGAAAAGGGTAAAAATGTGGAATTAGGTCGTGGGGTGCTTTTTTGTTATTCCTTAGGTTCTTTGTTTGGTCCCCTTATCTTAGGAATGCTTATACAATATTTTGGGCAAGGTGGCTTTGTGTATTTTTATCTTTTTTGCCTTGCTTTTTTAATTTTATTTGCTATAAATAAGCCTAATGTTTTAAGCAAAAAATTTAAGAAAAAGCCCGGAAATATGGTGATGCTCGATGATTAATCCCCAGCTTACAAGTCAAATTGCTAACGCACAAAGAAATGATTTAAAACTTGATAATAACACTCCTAAAGACAAGTTAAATTTAAAAGATAGCCCTAAAGTTGCCCTTTCACAAGCCTTAAGACAAAATTTAGGCTTAAGCAAGGATGCAAGTAGTGAAGAGGTCTTAGCTAAATTTATCCAAAATGAAACAGGCACAAAGTTAAAAGAACTGGTTAATAAGCTCTTAGAGCAAATCAATGCTCAAAAAAACCCTGATTCTCCTGTGCTTAAACAAGGAAAAAATTTAAACCTAGCTCCTAATTTTGCCAATGAGTTAAAAACCCTTAGTGCAGAACTTGCAAAGAATGATGTTTTTGCTCAAGTTTTAGAAAGGCTAAATCAAATTTTAAAACCTGCAAGCGAGATGAAAGCAAATCTTGCTCCTTTGTTTAAAAATTCAGGGGTATTTTTCGAAGCAAAACTTAAAGACGCTTTAAATGAAGAAATGCTTCCTAAAAGCTTTCATTCGCTTTTAAGCACCATAAAGGGTCTTTCAAATGAAAAACTAAGCCTTGAAATTGCTAAATTAGCTCAGATTGATTTAAGTCCAAAAGAAAGTTTAAAAGAATTAAAAGCCATCATAGACTTAAACAAAAATGAAAATAAACAAATTTTAAGTCAAAGTTCTTTTAAGGCTCTTTTAAATTTAGCTTCTAAACTAGAAAATTTTAAAAATTATATCAGTAAAAATCCAAGTCAGGCTCAAGAAAAAATCATTCCACTCGCTAATAAAATCTTAAAAGAATTAAACTCCATAAAAAATGATTTTTTCAAAGCACTGCATAAGCCAGAAAATTTGATGATAAAGGATACGAATATACTCAAACAAACAGCTAGTGCCTTTGAAAAACTAGAAAGCAGTTTAAAAAATATTTTAGGAGAAAATAAGCCGCACAAACAAGGCGTTTTAGAAAACTTGCTTCAAAATAAGTTTGTAGAGAAAGATAAAATTTCACATTCTAAAGATTTTAAGGAAGAAAAAAACACAACAGGACAAGAAAAAAATAAGCAAAATACTTTAGAAGAAAAAGATGGCAAGAGCTTGTTAAAAGATGAAAAAACGCAAAGCCACAAAGAACAAGAAAAGGGGCAAGAGCAAAAAAATTTAAAAGAAGATTTAAAAGTTAATTTAAAAGAAAATTTAAAGGAAAATTTCAAACAAGAGCAAAAAACACAAGAACAAAAAGAAAGCGTAAAAGAAAATTTCAATACTAAAGAAAGCCTTAAAGAAAGTTCAAAAGAGAATTTAAAAGAGAATATTAGAGAGAATTTAAAAGATAACATTAAAGAAAATTTAAAAGAAAAAATTCCTCTTAAAGAAAACGATAAATTTTATGAAAATAAGCAAGATAAAGCCGTTGAAAATACCCTTAAACCCAGCTCTTTAGTGAAAGAACAAGACTTTATCAAGCAAAATATAACAAAAAATTTAGCCTTTAGCACTGAAAATTTAGAGTTTGAAGAAGTGCAGGATTTGAGTAAAAATTTAAACAATCTTGCAAGAAAATTAAATGAAAGCCTTAAAGAGCTTGAGCCACGCACCCAAATGGCTAAACTAAATCAAGCGGAGTTAAAAACACTTGAGCATAAGCTTGATGTATCGCTTAAAGATTTAGCCTACATTAAGCCAAAAACCGAACAAGATATAGCAGATTCCTTAAACCACGATGTAAAATCTACTCTGCTACAAGTTGCTAATTTAGCAAAAAACGAAGGCAATGAAGCCGTGTATAATCAAGCTAACCGTCTTTTAGCACAGATTGAGCTTAATCAGCTTATGTCCTTAGCAAATGACTCTATCAATAGCTATTTGCCTTTTTCTTGGGATGATTTAAGCGATTCTAAGCTTATGTTTAGACGGGGCAAAAAGGATAAATTTTTTGCTCAAATTAAGCTCGAATTTGCCAAGCTCGGGGATTTGGAAATTCTTATTTCTCTTAATAATGAAAAATACATTGATATTAATATTATGGCGGAAAATAAGGAATTTAGAAAAAAGATTTATGAAAACGCTCACGAGCTTAAGAGAAATATCAATAAAGCAGGGCTTTTGAGTGCGAATTTTTTTGTTGGCGATATTATAAGAAGTAAATTTGATACAAGAAATATGAAAAATCTTGACCTTGAAATGGGAATGGATAAAAAGGTATGAGTAAGATTAAAAAATCCATCAAAAAGGCAGTAGCACTAGGCTATCAAAAAGAAAAACACTCAGCACCTAAGGTTCTTGCAAGTGGTAAGGGTGAAAGTGCGGCTAAGATTATATCCCTAGCAAAAGAACACGGAGTGCCTATCAAAGAAGATGAAGATTTAATCGAAATTTTAAGCAAACTTGATTTGGGCGATGAAATTCCGCCAAATATGTATAAGGCTGTGGCTGAAGTTTTTGCCTTTATTTATCAAATGGCTAATCAAACGCCTAAAAACTAAGTCGTTCTCCAAATTTTATATCCTGCCCTACTTTTAAATTGAAATTTAAAAGTCCTTTTTGAGAGATTAAAATTATAGTAGAACCTAACTCAAAATAGCCTAGTTCTTCGCCCTTTTTGCAAAATAATTTTTCGTATTTATGCGTGAAATTATGCGAATTTTTGGCATTACTCTTAATGCTTTTATCAAAATGAAAACGCATTTTTCCCACATTTTGTGCCCCCACAAAAACCAACCAAAAAAGCCCTTTTTCGTTTTTGCATTTTAAACACACTCTTTCGTTTTTTGTGTAAAGATTGGCTATTTTAGCCAGATATTTTTCTGCCACACTATGAAGCTCTCCCCTTGTATAAGTAGCACTTAGAACTTGCATATCACAAGGGCTATGATAGCGGTGATAATCTTTGGGTGCGAGATAAATATTAGCAAAATCAAGTGCGTTTTCAAGCTCATTTTTCTCATAAGCATCTCTTAAAAGCTCACTTAAGCTGTAAGTGTGTCCTTTGATGCTAAAGGCAAAATACTCCCCTTTGGCTAAAAAGGCTTCTCCGCACTCTAAAATTTTGCCATCACTGGGTGCAATAAAGCCCTGAGCTATGGGGCGTTTTTTTTCCAAAGCTCTGGTAAAAAGAGCGTTTAAGCTTTCATATTCGCAAGGGTTTTTAAACTCACTCATATCGATTTTAAAATATCTTACATAATTTTCATTGATGATTTTTTGTAGGAATTTAGGAAAGCGAAAAGCGGCTAAAAGTCCAAAAATCCTTGAGCTAGTCCTTGAAAAACTCATTTTTCGCCTTTTAAATTTAAAATCACAATCTCACTAGGTGCAAAGACTCTAAGACTAGGTCCCCAAAAACCCGCCCCGCTACTGACATAAAGCTTAGTTTTTTCGCTTAAGTCATAAAGTCCGTGTATAAAGCCTTGCTGAAGTTTAACCAAAAACATAAAAGGAAAAACCTGCCCTGCGTGTGTGTGTCCGCTTATCATCAAATCAAAATCATTCACATCATAAAGCAAGGCAGTTTTAGGCTGATGAGCAAGTAAAATGCTAGGCTTACTTGGGTCTAAATCCACTTTCGCTCTAGCTAAATCAGGAGCATAAAGTCCTATTTCAACTCCTACTAAATCCCCAAGTCCAGCTATATTAAAAAATTCCAAACTCTGGCTTTCATTCATTAAAATTTTCATATTTGTATGATTTTTAAGCAGGGTTAAAACCTCTTCTATGCCGTGATAATACTCGTGATTGCCCACCACATAGAAGGTGCCGTATTTAGACTTTAAATCATTAAGCTTTGAAATATAATTTTGCAAATGCTTAGGAGTGGTATCGACTAAATCCCCTACGATTACGACCATATCGGGCTTTTCTAAATTCACCTTAGCAATGAGTGCGTCTAAAAAGTTTTCGTGCAAATTTTTACCCAAATGAATATCTGTTAGCACAGCGATTTTTACATCTTGCTTAAGCTTTGCTAAAGGCAGTTCAAGGGCTTTTACCTCAGGGATTCTTAAGGCATTATTCACACTCATAAAGATTAAAAATCCGCTCAAGGCAATTAAAGCCAGTTCAAAGACAAAGCCAAAAGCAAGATGGAATTTAAGCTCTTTACCCATTAAGTCTAAAATAAGTCTAAAAAAATCCAGTATCAAACAAAGGAAAAACAAGCAATAAGTAGGCGCATAAAGCATAGCTAAAAACTCATACCACGCATCACTTAAATACTCATCCTTACGGACTAATAAAAATCCTGCTTGAGCTAAGAAAAGCAGAATTAAAACAAGGGCAAAAAATTTATGAAAATACTTAAAAAGAAGGATTTTTTTAATCAATCTTTTATAAACATAAAGATTTGCCAAACCAAAAATCAGTAAAAAAACTACAACAAAAATTAAAAATTTCATAGGCGAAATTGTAACCAAAAAAGATTAAATATATATTAGAATTTTTTTGTTATAATTCTTGCTTTTAATAAAACTAAAGGTTGTATTATGTACCGTTTTGCACCTTCTCCCACGGGCGACATGCATATAGGAAATTTGCGTGCGGCTTTGTTTAATTATCTTTGCGCTAAAGCAAAAAATTGCGATTTTATCCTGCGTATTGAAGATACGGATAAGGCAAGAAATATAGAGGGAAAAGAAGAAGAAATCAAAGAAATTTTAAGGCTTTTTAATCTTTCGTGGCAGCATTTTTATATACAAAGTCAAAATTTGAAATTCCACCGACAAATGGCTTTAAAGCTTGTAAGTGAAAAAAAGGCTTTTGCTTGTTTTTGCACCAAAGAAGAATTAGAGGCAAAAAAAGAATTAGCCAAAAAGCAAAATAAGCCTTATCGTTACGATGGCACTTGCGAAAAATTAGAAGATATAGATGTTTTAGAATGCCAAAAGCCCTTTGTTATTCGTCTTAAAAAACCTACGCATACTATGAAATTTAAAGATTTTATCAAGGGCGAATTAAGCTTTGAGCCTGAAAATATCGATAGTTTTGTCATTATGCGAGAGGATAAAACTCCTACTTATAATTTTGCTTGTGCGGTAGATGATATGCTTGAGGGGGTAAGTTGTATTATACGAGGAGAAGACCATGTGTCTAATACCCCTAAACAAGAGCATATTCGTGCAAGTTTGGACTATGAAAAAAGAATGACTTATGCACACTTGCCTATCATTTTAAATGAAGATGGGGTAAAGATGAGCAAAAGAGAAGCCCATTCTTCTGTAAAATGGCTACTTGAAATGGGAATTTTACCCAGTGCGATTAGCAATTATCTCATACTCTTAGGCAATAAAACCCCTTGTGAAATTTTTACCCTAGAAGAAGCGATAAAATGGTTTGATATAAGTAAGATTTCTAAATCTCCTGCGAAATTTGATTTTAAAAAACTCTTGCAAATCAATAGAGAGCATATCAAAAGAATGGAAGATGAAAAACTCAATAAGCTTTTAAATTTAGATAAAGATGTGGCGGCTTTGGCTAAATTTTACACCCAAGAAGCAAGCACCATAAAAGAACTTAGAGAAAAAATACAAGCCATTTTTAGCGAAAAAGACTGCACAAAATTCGAAGCAGAATGCAAAATTTTAAAAGAACTTTTAAAAGATATAGAGCCCTTTGAAAATTATGAAGAATTTAAAAATTATCTTCTAGAAAAAAGTCAGCTTAAGGGTAAAAACTTTTTTATGCCTTTAAGGATAGTTTTAACAGGAAGCCAACACGGACCTGAGCTTAATGAGCTTTACACACATATAAAAACTTTCATTCACGAATTAGCAAGGATATAAATATGGTTATGGATTCTTTTATCATTTCGGTTTTTCAGGTATTGCAAATTGTCATTAATATCTACACTTGGATTATCATCATCACAGCACTTTTAACTTGGGTAAATCCAGACCCCTACAATCCCATAGTGCAAATTTTATACAAACTAAGCTATCCTGCTTATGCTTTGGTGCGTAAAATTCCAACCCGCATAGGTAGCATTGATTTAGCCCCTTTGATTATAGTTTTGGCTTTGCAGTTTCTTAGCATTTTTCTTGGAAATGTTTTAAGGAGTATATTGTGAAGCGAATTTTAGTTCTTTTGTTTTTAAATCTTGCTTGTTACTCAGCCCCTTATGATTTACAAAGCCTGAAAAAAGAAGAAAATTCATTGGCTAAGGATTATTATATTTATAGGCTTTTAGAAAGCAAGGCTATAGCTAAAAAGGATATGCAAAATTTAAGTTCTCATATCTTTCGCTATGTAGGCAAAATCAAAACCGAGCTTGAGAAATTTATCCCCACAAAGCCTTACATAGACCCCAAATACGCCCCTTGTTTTAATTATACAAAAAATACTATTTTAGACGCGAATGCAAGCTGTCAGGCTGTGCGTTTAAATTCCTTAGTTTTTATAGCGAGTTTAACTTCAAAGGACAGAACAAGCTTGGCACAAAATTTTAAAGAGCAAAGAGTAGATTTAAGCCATTTGTTATTAGCCTTTAATAGCCCAAATCCCATGGAGTATATAGCACAAAAAGAAGATGTGGGCGGGTTTTTTAAGCTTTATAATTATTCTAAAAAATACGATTTAACCCTAAGTCCTAGCTTTGTAAATAAGCTTACTAGCCACATAGCTTTTAAAAATTTTGCCCAAAATATCATCATCAAAAAAGAAAATCCCCTATTTAGAGCCTCTATGCTACATATTGACCCTGCTAGAGTGAGCGATGATGTTGCGTTTTATTTGGGTGTTAATGCCCTTGTTTTTGATAAGGAAAATTTGGCTTTTGATTTTTTTAAAAAGGCGTATGAAAGCTTTAAAATTCAAGATACTAAAGACAATGCCCTTTTTTGGATGTGGATGATAAAAAAGGACGATAAAGATTTGCAAAATTTAGCCAAAAGCCCTGCTTTAAATATTTATAGCCTTTATGCAAAGGAGCTAACCCACACAGCTTTTCCAAAAATAGAAAGCCTAAATCCCAGCAAGGAAAAAAGCAATTTTAATATGCAAAATCCTTTTGCGTGGCAAAAACTCAATAAACAAATTCGCGATGCTAATGCAAGTGAGTTAGAGGCTTTAGCAAAAGAATTTGACACCCAAGAAACCCTGCCTATTTATGCTTATATACTAGAACGAAAGAATAATTTTAAAAAACATTATTTTATAATGCCTTATTATGAGAATTTAAAGGATTATGGCATTCCAAGACAGGCTTTAATCCTAGCTATCGCAAGACAAGAAAGCCGTTTTATCCCCACAGCTATTTCTACTTCTTATGCCTTGGGTATAATGCAGTTTATGCCCTTTTTGGCTAATCACATAGGTCAAAAAGAATTAAAAATTCCTAATTTTGACCAAGATTTTATGTTTAAACCAGAACTAGCGTTTTATTTTGGAAATCATCATTTAAATTACCTAGAAAGCCGTCTAAACTCTCCGCTCTTTGTCGCTTATGCTTATAATGGAGGCATAGGCTTTACCAATAGAATGTTAGCTAGGAATGATATGTTTAAAGCGGGTAAATTTGAGCCTTTTTTATCTATGGAGCTTGTGCCTTATCAAGAAAGTAGAATTTATGGAAAAAAGGTTTTGGCTAATTATATTGTGTATCGACATCTTCTGAACGATAATATAAAGATTTGGGATATTTTTGAAAATTTAATTCAAAACAAGGCAGATGATTTAAGCAAATCCTAGCTACAAGCTTATTCTCTTCCTTGATGCTAGGAAGACTTACCTTAAAATAATGAGTATAATTATTTTGTATGAGATATTTTAAATAGAGTGCATCTAGCTTCTCAACCCTAGCTTTTTTGTTATTGACAAAAACTTCTAGCTTTTGAATTTCAAAGCTGTTTGGAGTAAAAGACAGGGCTAAAATATCATCTTTGCTATTCTCATCTAAAATAGGATTTAAATAAGACATAGTGATGATGGCATTAAGCTCATTTTGAGTGATTTTGTATTTTTGGGTGAACATTAGGGTTTGGGTTTTTAAATTCGTATCCACAAGTGCCAAATCTTTAGAAGAACAAGCCCCAAGTAAAAAAGCACTTAAAATTAAATTATAAATCTTCATTATTTTTCCATATTTTTTAGCGTTATTGTAACCTTTTAATCCTATTTTTTGATTTAAAAAGGTATAATCTTCAAATTTTTTTTTTAAGAGTGTGCCAAATGCGACAATTAATTATGGCTTTTAGCGGTCCTTCAAATTCAGGCAAAACAACCCTTATCACTAAAATTGCGGGGGAATTTATCAAAAAAGGACTAAGGGTTCTTATCGTCAAGCACGACCCAGCCGATAAGGCTCAGTTTGATTTTAGTAGCAAGGATAGCTTTAAATTCTTTCAAAGCGGTGCTGAAGTGATGGTGCTAAGTCCTACTAGAACTACCTTTTTTTCACATCAAGGCAGGGATATTTTAAAAGCCTTAAAATTAAATCCAAACTTTGACCTTTGCTTGATTGAAGGTTTAAAAACTCTTGATTTGCCACGCATTAGCGTGTTTTGCAAGGAAATTGATGATAGTTATTTTGCCTTTTCAAAAGCCATTGCAAGTTATGAAAAAATTTCGCACGAAAATTTAACTTGGCTTGATTTAAACGATATAGAAGGCATTTGTGCCTATATCTTAAAAAACGCTAAAAATTTACAAGGAGAATTATAAAATGCAAGAAGTATTTAGCTATATACAAAAAGCGGTTTTAGAAATTTCACAAGCTTTGAAATTCCCAGATACTAGTTATAGTCAAAATCATAATTTTTCAGGTGATACCCAGCTTCAATTTGATGTCTTAAGCGATGAGCTTATCACGAAGGTTCTAAGTGAGTGTAAGGATATAAAAGCTCTTATCAGCGAAGAAAAAGAAGAAATTTTAACACTCAATGAAGATGCAAAATTCATAGTCGCTTACGACCCGCTTGATGGTTCAAGCTTGATGGATGTGAATTTTGCCATAGGCTCTATCTTTGCTATTTATGAAGAAAAGCCAAGTGCTAAAAACCTAAAAGCCGCACTTTATAGTATGTATGGAGCGCGTTTAGAGCTTGTGATTTGTGAAGATGTGCCAAGGCTTTACCGACTTAATGCAAAGAATGATTTTGTTTTTATTAAAGAGCTTGTTATGGATAAAAAAGGCAAGATTAACGCCACAGGAGCTAGCCAAAAATTCTGGGAAGAAAAGCACGCTAAATTTATCAAAAGTCTTTTTGATGAGGGTTACCGTCTAAGATATAGCGGGGCTATGGTAAGCGATATTAATCAAATTTTGCTTAAAGGCGGGGGGCTTTTTAGCTACCCAGCGACTCAAGACGCCCCACAGGGTAAATTAAGGGCTTTTTTTGAGGTTTTTCCCTTAGCCTATATCATAGAAAAAGCTGGAGGCAAAACAACAGATGGAAAAAACTCTTCCTTGCTTGAGCTTGAATTTAGTGCTATTCATTCGACAACTCCTTGCTTTTTTGGTTCTGAATATGAAATTGAAAAACTTTTAAGGGCTTATAATGAGTGAAATTAGAGATGAATTTGAGCAAGATATGGATAAAAAGAAGGAAATTTTACTTTCTTGCCAAAGTTCGAAAAATTACAATTCTTGTTATAATTGTGATGAAATTTTTAACTGCCAAACTCGAAAAAATTATGTCGATGCAGTTTATAATAGTATGTCTAAGGGTAAAACCGAAGGCGGATTTGACTTTTAAAGGAAAAAAATGCGTTATATTACAACACCGATTTATTATGTAAATGATGTGCCTCATTTAGGACACGCTTATACTACCATAATCGCTGATACTTTAGCAAGATTTTATCGTTTGCAAGGACACGAAACAAAATTTTTAACAGGAACAGATGAGCACGGACAAAAAATAGAAGAAGCCGCAAAGACTAGAAATTTTAGCCCAAAAGAATACGCTGATAAGGTGAGTTTGGAATTTAAAAAGCTCTGGGATGAATTTGAAATCAGCTATGATATTTACGCAAGAACCACAGATAAAAGGCATATTGATTTTGTTAAGGCTATGTTTTTAAAAATGTGGCAAAAAGGCGATATTTATAAGGATGAATACGAAGGACATTACTGCGTTTCTTGTGAGAGTTTTTTTACTCAAAGTCAGCTTGTAAAGGAAGTTTGTTGCCCTGATTGTGGTAAGCAAACTAGAATTTTAAAAGAAGAAAGCTATTTTTTTAAACTTTCAAAATATCAAGATAAAATTTTGCAGTGGTATGAAGAAAAAGACCCTATTTTACCAAAAAACAAAAAAAACGAACTTATCAATTTCATTAAAGGCGGACTTAAGGACCTTTCTATCACTAGAACGAGTTTTGATTGGGGGATTAAATTACCTAAGGAAATCAAAGATGATAAACACATTATTTATGTATGGCTTGATGCGCTTTTTATCTATATAAGCTCACTTGATTTTCAAAATAAGGGAGAAAATGCTAAATTTTGGCCTGCCCATGTGCATTTGGTAGGCAAAGATATTTTGCGTTTTCACGCGATTTATTGGGTTGCTTTTTTGATGAGTGTGGATTTGCCCTTGCCTAAATTCATAGCCGCACATGGTTGGTGGACTAAGGATGGAGAAAAGATGAGTAAGTCTAAGGGCAATGTTGTAAAACCTAAAGAAATGGCTGATACTTATGGTTTAGAGCCTTTGCGTTATTTTTTGCTTAAAGAAGTGCCTTTTGGCAATGATGGGGATTTTAGCGAAGCTATGCTTATAAACCGCGTTAATACAGAGCTTGGCAATGAATTTGGCAATTTATTAAGTCGCATTATAGGAATGAGTTTAAAATATAGTAGCGGAAGCATTAAAAAAGATAGGCTTTTGGAATTTTTTAGTGCCGAGCTAGAAGAGGTTAAACTTCATTTAAAAGAAGGCTTGAAATTTTTAGAAAATTTACAATTTAACCGTTATTTAGAAGAGCTTTTTAAGGCTTTAAGTGTAGCTAATTTAGCTATTACAAAATACGAGCCTTGGAATTTAGTCAAAAATGGCGAAAAAGAAAAGGCAAATGCTCTAGTAGCCCTTTGTGCGAATATCTTAGCAAGAGTGAATTTACTCCTAAGCCCTGCTTTGCCAAAGTCCTGTAAAAGAGTAGCTGAAGCTTTAAATTACGCCCTTAGTCCCCAAAATTATCAAAGTCTTATTTTCAATGATGAGCTTTTGGATTTTGAAGTAAGAGCTTATGAGGCTTTATTTCCTAGGATTGAAAAAAAGAGTGTTCAAGAAGAAAAAATAGCACAAAAAGAACAAAGCCCTAAGATAAAAATCGATGATTTTGCTAAGATTGAAATCAAGGTCGCTAAGGTGCTTGATTGTCAAAATATCAAAGGCAGTGAAAAGCTTTTAAAATTTGAGCTTGAACTTGATAATAAAGAAAAAAGACAGGTGCTTTCAGGCATAGCAAAATACTATGAGCCAAGCGAATTGATTGGCAAACAAGTTTGTGTTATAAGCAATCTTAAAAAAGCTAAAATTTTTGGACATGAAAGCGATGGTATGATACTTTCAGCAAAAAGTGGCGATAAACTTGTTTTAATCACTCCTGAACAACTTGTAGAAAATGGCTCTTTGGTGGGTTAAATATGCAAATTAGTAATTTAGGCGAACTTCTAAACGCAACTCTCATTCACGAAGGCAGTGTTTTAAGCGTAGAAGGTTTTGCCTTAAATTTAAATGAACTTAAAGTAGGCTTTGCTTTTTTCAACAATGACAAAAAAGAAATCGCTAGGGCTGTAGAAAAAGGAGCTTACGCGATAATAACGCAAAATGATATTGCTGTTGAAGATAAAGAAATTTTTTATTTTAAGGTGGAAAATTTAGAATTAGCCCTTATTCGATTTTTACGCTTTTTTTGCGAAGAGAAAGAGTGTGAATTTTTACTTTTCAAATCCTATGAATTAAGTCTTTGCAAGGCTTTTTATTTCAATATCTTAAGGGGCAATATTTTTGCTGATTTTGAAAAATTAATCCATGCAAAAAGGGGCGAAATTTTTTGCTATGGCGAAGAGAATTATCTTTCTAAACTTTGTGCTTATTCTCATAGTTTAAAAGAGGCTAATTTTACCTTATTATCACGCTCTAGCTTCTTTTTTACAACCTTAATTTGCGAGAATTTATACTTTAAAAATTTAAATTTACCCTTTTTTTATGCCAATGCTTTTGCAAAAATTGTTTCTTTTTTAAAAGAAAAAAAACAAAAAATAGTTTTTGATTTTAACAAAATTGATGATTTTAAGATTTATTTTATTGATGATAAATTTGAAATCACTGCTTTTGGCTCAAGTTCTAGAGCTTTTATCGTAAGTAACAATCAAAATACCTTTGAATTTTGGAAGGATAAATTTAAAAATATAAAGGGCTTTAAAATCGCTTCTAAAAATTCTTTATTTTGCGATTTTTCCTATAATCAGCTTTCAGATTTAAGAAAAATAAAAAATTTTAAATATTGCTTAATTCTTGAAAATTATGATATTTTTGAGCAAGAATTTGAAAACAAAGAAAATCAAACTCCAAGCTTATTTTAAATCCACCCCTTCATTTTTAAGCAAAAATCTTTTTAAATCCACTCCGCCACTATATCCGCCTATTTTATGATTTGAAACCACTCTATGACAGGGTATGAAGATGGGAATTTGATTTTTAGCATTGGCATTCCCAACAGCCCTAAAAGCTTTTGGATGCTTAATTTTTTCTGCTATTTCTTTATAAGTAACTATTTTGCCATAGGGAAGTTCTCTTAAAGCCTTATAAACCTTTAATTCAAAAGCTGTGCCTTGCATTAAAACAGGAACGCTAAATTTTTTAAGCTTATGGGCAAAATATAAATCAAGCTCCTTTCTTGCCAAGTCAAGCAAAGCACAATTTTCATCCTGCTCTTTATTTTCACAAAATTCCACTCTAGTTAAAAATTTTCCATCGCTGTGTAAAGATAAGTAACACAAAGCCATCTTATAATAAATTTTAAACATTTTTTATCCTTTGAAAAGCTATAATTATAGCAAAAATTTTTAAGGAGCAGAAAATGTCTTTTATGCAAGAATACGAAAAACTTGTTAAAGAAAGAGCCGCTTTGGATATACCACCCCTTCCCTTAAACGCAGAACAAACTAAAGAACTTTGCAAATTACTTGAAAAAGAAAATAACGAAGAACTTGCAGGGCTTTTAGAAAACAGAGTGAGTCCGGGCGTAGATGATGGTGCTTTGGTTAAATGCGAATTTTTAGACGCAATCTTAAAAGATAAGCTTAAAGCTCCTAGCATTGATAAAAAACGAGCCTTAAAAATGCTTGGCACTATGCTAGGAGGATACAATGTAAAAGTTTTAATAACTGCTTTAAAAGATAAAAATATAGCCAAAGATGCCGCTGATGAGTTAAAAAATATTATTTTCGTGCATGAAAATTTTCACACCCTAGCCGAACTTAGCAAAAGCAATCCTTATGCTAAAGAAGTTTTACAAAGCTGGGCGAATGCGGAGTGGTTTGAAAAAAAAGCAAAATTACCCGAAGTCATTAAGTGCATAGTCTTTAAGGTAGCTGGCGAAACCAATACCGATGATTTAAGCCCTGCTGGAGATGCTTTTACAAGAAGTGATATTCCCCTTCACGCCAATGCTATGTTAAAGGTGCGTCAAGCAGGTTCTTTAGAAAAGATTAAAGAGCTTAAAAAAAGCGGTCGCGAGGTTGTTTATGTAGGCGATGTGGTAGGCACAGGCTCAAGTAGAAAATCAGCTATTAATTCCATACAATGGCACTTGGGCAAAGAAATAGAAGGCGTGCCTAATAAACATAGTGGCGGTATAGTTATAGGCTCAACCATAGCACCGATTTTTTTTAATACCGCTCAAGATAGCGGTGCCTTGCCTATTATTTGCGATGTGTCAAATTTAGAAATGGGAGATGAGTTTGAAATTCATCCTTATGAAGGCAAAATTATCAAAAATGGCTCTGTTATTGCCGAATTTACACTCAGTCCCAATACCCTTTTAGATGAAGTCAGAGCTGGCGGGAGAATACCCCTTATCATAGGTCGTGGGCTTTGTGCTAAGGCTAGGGAATTTTTAGGAATGGAAAATGAAAAGATTTTCATCAAGCCTATTCAGCCTGAAAATTCAAGCGGAGGCTATACCCTAGCTCAAAAAATGCTAGGGCGTGCCTGTGGGGTTGAGGGTGTGCGTGCGGGTATGTATATAGAGCCTATTACTCTTACTGTGGGTTCTCAAGATACCACAGGTCCTATGACTAGAGATGAGATTAAAGAATTAGCCAGTTTGGGCTTTAATGCTGATTTTGTAATGCAAAGCTTTTGTCATACGGCTGCTTATCCTAAGGTTAGCGATTCAAATCTACATAAAACCTTACCCAATTTTATGACAAGTCGTGGCGGGGTAAGCTTAAAGCCCGGTGATGGGGTTATTCACTCTTGGCTTAACCGTTTTGTATTGCCTGATAGTGTAGGCACAGGTGGGGATTCGCATACGCGTTTTCCTATTGGAATTTCTTTTCCTGCAGGAAGCGGACTTGTAGCCTTTGCTGCGGTTACAGGCTCTATGCCTTTAAATGTGCCTCAAAGTGTTTTGGTGCGTTTTAGCGGAGAATTACAACCCGGAATCACCCTAAGAGATTTGGTTAATGCTATACCTTATTATGCTATCAAGCAAGGACAACTCACTGTGGAAAAGAAAAATAAGAAAAATATTTTTGCGGGGAAAATTTTAGAAATAGAAGGTTTGCCAAATTTAAAAGTCGAACAAGCCTTTGAACTTAGCGATGCCAGTGCTGAAAGAAGTGCTGCAGCTTGTAATGTGGATTTAAGTATAGAGAGTGTGAGCGAATATATCAAATCCAATATCGCTTTGATTGAAGCGATGATAGAAGCAGGATATGAAAATAAAGCCACCCTTGCTAGAAGAGCTGAAAAAATGAGAGAATGGCTTAAAAACCCTACCCTTTTAAGAGCAGATAAAGACGCTAAATACGCCTATGTCTTAGAAATAAATTTAAATGAGATTAAAGAGCCTATTTTAGCGTGTCCAAATGACCCTGATGATGTGGCTACCTTAAGCGAAATTTTAAATGATGATAAGCGTCCTAAAAATATAGATGAAGTTTTTGTAGGCTCTTGTATGACAAATATAGGGCATTATAGGGCTTTAGGCGAAATTTTAAAAGATAAAGGCATACTTAAAACCAGACTTTGGGTCGTGCCGCCGACTAAAATGGATAAGGCTCAACTTATTAGCGAGGGCTATTATAGTATCTTTGGTGCGGCGGGTGCTAGGATAGAAGTGCCCGGATGTTCTTTGTGTATGGGTAATCAAGCTAGAGTTAATGACGGCGCTGTGGTTTTTTCTACTTCTACAAGGAATTTTGATAATAGAATGGGTATGGGAGCTAAGGTGTATCTAGGAAGTGCCGAACTTGCCGCAGTTTGTGCGATATTAGGTAAAATTCCAAGCCAAGAAGAATATTTGCAAATTGTCAGTAATAAACTCAATGACAAAGCAAATATTTATAGGTATTTAAATTTTAATGAGATTGAAAATTACGCTTTAGCGGATTGATTTTCTAAAGGAAGAAATTTGAGATTATTATTTATCTTGCTCTGCTTTTTGCTTAATTTAATAGCAGAGCAGCTTCAAAATTGCGATGGATTAAAAAATGATAAGAATTTTTTACAAGGTGTTTATACTCCCCTTGTTTCAAATTGTGAAAAATCCCTAAAAAATCAAGCTTTCACAAAGAAGCTTTACACTCTTGCTAATGAAATTCGTGGCAGTAACAGCTCTTGCAATGGCATTAGTTATTTGCCAAAATTACAAGAATTTGACTTGCTACTTTTAAAAATCGCCCTTAATCCCCTTTCTTATCAAAAGGGCTTAGATAGCCCACAGAATTTAGAAAAAAAATACGATATTTTAAAATCCTATTTTCGATACTGGGCTTATCAAAGTATAGGGAATTTCAGGCTTTACAAAGCTTTTTGGAAAGAATACAATGAAGCCATAGAGCCTTTAGAAAAGTATTTTGAAAATAATTTTAATTTTGACAAGGGAAGCAATATTTACTATACTAGTAATGCTTTGAATGAATTTTTAAATTGGGCTGTGGGTGAAACAAAAATTTACAAAGATATTAGTCCTTTAGCAAAAATCATATCGAATAAAAATTATTCAGTATCTTATATACAAGATTTTATTTTTTCAAACAATCCAAGTCAAGATGAACTTACCATAGCCCTACAGGCTGCCCTTCTAAATCAAAGAGAAAAAGAAATTTTAGAGCTTTTAATTCGCTTGGGTGCTAGGATTGATGAAGGTTATGAAAGTGCTATTTTTTACGCATTAGAAAATTATGACAATACAAATTTTTTAATCCAAAAAGGAGCCAATGTCAATGAAGCCAATGCCTTTGGTAAAACCCCTATTTTTTACGCCATAGAATTTAACCATCTTGATATAATAAAACTCCTGCTTGAAAATAAAGCCGATGTCAATCAAAAATATATCAACAATAACGAAAAATTAGCCCTAAGTGCGAACATAGGTTCAAACACGCCCTATTTTATTACCTTTTGTGCCTTAGAACACACTTCAAAAAATGTCTTAATGCACGCAGCAGCTTATGGGAATGTGGAAATTCTAAGGCTTTTAGTCTCTAAAGGAGCCAATATCAATGCTAGAGATGATTTGGGTTTTAACGCCCTTGATTTTGCTTTAGCAGCAGGCAAAAAAGAAAATGCTGATTATTTGAAAAGCTTAGGCTTAAAGGCAAATGAAAATCTATTTTACGGAGGAAGTTTAGAATGAAAAGTGCATTTATCACAGGAGCCAGTTCAGGCTTTGGCAAAGCCTGCGTTGAAGCTTTTATTGGGCAAGATTATAAGGTCATAGCTCTTGCCAGACGCAAGGCGAAATTAGAAGAATTAAAGGCTCTTTATGGGGATAAAATTCACATTTTAGCTCTTGATGTAAGGGATAAAAAGGCTATTTTTGAAGCTGTGGAAAAATTGCCTGAAGATTTTAAAAATATTGAAGTGCTTTTTAATAACGCAGGTTTAGCCCTTGGAGTTGATGAATTTGACAAACTCAGCCTTGAAGACATAGACACTATGATAGATACGAATATTAAGGGTTTAGTTTATGTAGCAAGAGCCTTAATCCCGCTTTTAAGAAAGCAAAAGAGTGCTTATATCTTCAATCTAGGCTCAGTAGCCGGGCGTAATCCTTATTTTGGAGGCAATGTGTATTGTGGAACTAAAGCCTTTGTAAGCCAATTTTCTAAGGCTTTACGCAATGATTTAAGAGGCTCAAATATCAAAGTAAGCAATATAGCACCCGGACTTTGCAAGACTGAATTTAGCGAAGTGCGTTTTAAAGGAGATATTCAAAAAGCTGAAGCTGTGTATGAAAATACCCAATTTATCAGTGCTTGTGATATAGCTAAAGTGGTAATGGCTCTTATAAGCTTGCCTTCTCACATCAATGTCAATGAAATCGAGCTTATGCCCGTAACCCAAAGCTGGGCTGGATTTCACATAGAAAGGATTTAATGAAAATTTTATTATTTTTATTCACTCCGCTATTTCTTTTTGGCGATGCTAAGACTAATGCGGAATTTTTTGGTTTTTTTACCCTTTTACCACCCATCATCGCCATAGTTTTGGCTTTTTTAACCAAGGATGTCATACTCTCACTTTTCATAGGAAGCTTAAGTGGGACCTTTATGTTAGCTTTGGTTGAGCATAATGTTTTAACTGCCTTTGTAGTGGGCTTTTCAACCTTTGTTTCTAAGGCGGTAAATTCCCTAGCCGACCCCGGCAATGCTGGCATAATCTTACAAATGCTTACCATAGGCGGTATGGTCGCTCTCATCACCAAAACAGGAGGAGCCAAAGCAGTAGCGATTTGGTTTGCGACTAAGGCAAAAAAGGCTAAAAGCTCCCAGCTTGTTACTTGGCTCATGGGTTGTTTTATCTTTTTTGATGATTATGCGAATTCTTTTATTGTAGGTCCCATTATGAGACCGCTTACGGATAAATTTAAGGTCTCTAGAGAAAAACTTGCCTTCATTATGGACTCCACAGCCGCACCCATTGCAGGACTTGCCATTATCTCTACTTGGATAGGCTTTGAACTTTCTGTGATAAAAAGCGGCTATGACTTGCTTAGCGATGAGCAAATTGGCTTTTTGCAAACCACTAGAGAAAACATCAATGCCTTTGATGTTTTTATCCAAACCCTACCTTACCGCTTTTACAATATCTTTATGCTTGCCTTTGTGCTTTTTACCATACTGCAAGAAAGGGAATTTGGACCTATGCTAAGGGCTGAAAGAAGGGCTAAAAAGGTAGAGAGTTTTGAAGACTTGCAAAGCGAAAGTGAAAATTTAGAAGATAAGCTACTCGAACCTAAGGATAATATCAAGCTAAGAAGTTCTAATGCTATCATACCGCTCTTTATTTTAATAATCTTTGCCTTTGTGGGCTTTTATTTTAGTGGTCTTGGCAATATAGAAGACGAAGCGACACTAGCAGCTATCAAAGAAGCACCGCTTGGTCTTTTTGCCCTTAGAGAGACCTTTTCCTCAGCCGATACAGCCACCGTGCTTTTTCAAGCGGCACTTTTAGCCAGTGTAGTAGCCATAGCACTAGGCGTTTATCATAAAATCTTTAGTGTCAAAGAAGGCATTGTAACTTGGACTTATGGTTGGAGAATGATGGTTATCACGGTTATCATACTTATGTGTGCTTGGCCACTTTCTTCGGCGATTAAAGACTTAGGCACTTCTATTTATTTGGTGGATTTACTCTCTAGCAAGACTCCGCTTTATTTACTGCCTTTAGCCGTATTTTTACTCGCTTCTTTAGTTTCCTTATCGACAGGAACAAGCTATGGCACTATGGGAATTTTAATGCCCCTTACCATACCCCTAGCCCTTGGCATAGGTTCTTTTAATGAGTTAAGTGGCTTGGATTTGCACCATTATATGATTATTAGCATTTCAGCCGTTTTAACAGGAGCCATTTTTGGCGATCATTGCTCGCCCATTTCAGATACGACCATACTTTCTTCTATGGCAAGTAAGTGTGATTTATTAGCCCATGTTAAAACCCAAATGCCTTATGCTATATTTATTTGTGCTGTGTCTTTATTTGCAGGCTATTTACCTGTGGCTTTGGGCGTGAGTGTTTGGCTTGTTTTGCCTTTAAATCTTATCTTAATCGCTCTTTTATTGAGATTCATAGGTAAAAAAGTTTAATGCTTTTTGATGAGAAAATCGCCCTAGCAAGGGATATTTTTAAGGACTTTTGGCAAGAAGACTTTGAACTTTTTGCCTCGCCCTTAGAACATTTTAGAACAAGGGCGGAACTTAGCTTTTACCGCGATGAAAAGGGCGAACTTTTTTATGCGATGTTTGAAGGCAAAAAGAAGATTATCACCCACAAAATAGCTTTTGCTGATAAAAAAATTTGTGCTTTTATGCCAAAACTTTTAGCATACTTAGCTAAAAGTGACAAATTAAAAGAAAAACTTTTTGGCGTTGAGTTTTTGGCTACAAAAGAAGAACTTAGTGCAACCTTGCTTTATCATAAAAACATAGAAGATATTAGCAAAAACTTGCAAAGCCTAAGCAAGGAACTAAAAATAAAGCTCATAGCTAGAAGTAAGGGTAAAAAGCTTGTTTTTGGAAGGGAAAATTTAAGACAAAGTCTTAATATACAAGGCAAAGAAATATTATATGAGTTTAATAACGACTGCTTTATCCAGCCCAATACCGCCATCAATGAAAAAATGATTGAATGGGTAAGTGGAATTTTGCACACTCAAAAAAGAAGTGATTTGCTAGAGCTTTATTGTGGTTATGGGAATTTTACCCTAGCCTTAGCAGGACTTTTTTCTAAAGTTTTAGCCACTGAACTTTCAAAAAGCAATATTCATTTTGCCCTAAAAAATTGCACTCTTAATAAAATATCTAATATAAATTTCGTAAGACTTTCAAGTGAAGAATTAAGCTTAGCTATTAAAAAAGAAAGAGAATTTTTTCGCTTAAAAGATATTTGCTTAGATGATTTTAATTTCTCCCATATTTTAGTGGATCCTCCGCGTTCAGGACTTGATAAAAGCGTGATTGATTTGATAAAAAAATATGAAAATATTATTTATATTTCTTGCAATCCTATCACTTTAAAAGAAAATTTAAAAGAACTAAGCCTAACGCATAGAGTGCAAAATTTTGCTCTTTTTGACCAATTTGTTCATACTCCGCACCTTGAATGCGGAGTAATACTTAAGAAGCTATGAAAAAATAATTCATTAATTTAGCCAGTATAACTATCATAATGCAAAGCACAAATACAAAAGGATGGATAAAGGCACCTAAGGGGTTTTTCTTTTTCAAAATAAAATGACAAAATAAAGAAAAAATAACCAAAGACAAAATACCAAAAGCTAGGATTATTTTTGCAGCAAAAAGTAAATTTAAGGGTTTAAAATGAAAACCCGCCAAAGCACCCCCGCTTAAAAAAAGCAAAAGAACCACAAAAGGCATTATTTTAACACCCATAGTGCCAAAAAGGCTTGTGTCAAAATGAGGATTTTTCTTTTTGATAGCATTTAAGATAAATACATCAACAAACAAATAACCTATAAACAAAATAGCACAAAGCAGATGAATGATTATTAAAGTATATGGATAAAATTCTTCCATTTTTATATCCCCCTTTTTTAGATAAATTATAACACTTTTTCTGTTTATTTAAATAAAATTAAATTAAAAATAAATAAAAAATCAAAAACTAAATTTTTAAAAGCCTGATTTTTATTTTATTACTAGCTCTCATTGAGGAGAATTTTGCCCCAAAATAAGCAAAGTTTTATTTTTTATAAAATTTTTTTTAAAAAATACAAAAACGACAAAACAGAATAAAAATAAAGTTTAAAACCCACAAAAAGCAAAATGTGAAAAATTATGCTAGAATACGCCAATCACACAACAAAGGAAAAATCGTGCTAGAACTGAGTAAAATTTACAAAGCCAAGCAACAAATTTCAAATTTTATAAACAAAACCCCCTTTATATATTCTTCTTTTTTAAGTGAATTTTGCAAAAGTGAAATTTATCTCAAAAATGAAAATTTGCAAACAACAGGAGCTTATAAAATCAGAGGTGCTTATAATAAAATAGCCCATCTTAGCAAGGAGCAAAAAAAATGCGGAGTGATTGCAGCTAGTGCGGGTAATCACGCTCAAGGTGTAGCCATTAGCGCAAGGAAATTTGACATCAAAGCCATCATCGTAATGCCAGAATCTACCCCACTCTTAAAAGTTTCTGCGACTAAGGCTTTGGGGGCTGAAGTTTTGCTTAAAGGCGATAATTTCGATGAAGCTTACGCTTTTGCAACTTCTTACGCTAAAGAAAAAGGGCTTAGTTTCATTCATCCTTTTGAAGATGAATTTGTAATAGCAGGGCAAGGGACTTTAATGCTTGAAATGCTTGATGAGATAAACGACCTTGATATGATTATCGTGCCAGTAGGAGGTGGGGGGCTGATAAGTGGCATTGCTAGTGCGGCTAAACAAATCAATCCTTATATTAAAATCATAGGAGTTGGAGCCAAAGGCGCTCCTGCAATGTATGAAAGTTTTCACGCTAAAAAAATTAAAAATTCCAAAAGCGTTCGCACCATAGCCGATGGAATTGCGGTTCGTGATGTAAATCCTATTAATTTTAATATTATTTTAGAATGCGTTGATGATTTTGTTCAAGTCGATGATGAAGAAATTGCCGAGGCTGTGTTGTTTTTGCTTGAAAAACATAAAATCATAGTCGAAGGAGCCGGAGCTGCGAGTGTAGCTGCCCTACTTCATCAAAAAATAAATACCCAAAATCATAAAAAAATCGGCGTGGTTTTAAGCGGGGGAAATATCGATGTGCAAATGCTAAATATCATCATAGAAAAAGGGCTTTTTAAGGCACACAGAAAAATGCAAATCCATGTAACTCTCATCGATAAGCCCGGAGCCTTGCTAAGTCTTACAGATAGCTTAAAATCAGCCCATGCCAATATAGTTAAAATCGACTATGATAGATTTTCTACTAAGCTTGATTATGGCGATGCTATGATTTCAATCACCTTAGAAACAAAGAGCAAAGAACACCAAGAAGAAGTAAGAAAGATTTTAAGCCAAAAGGCTTTTAATTTTTATGAAAGTTTTTAATAATGAATGCGACTTAAGTAAAGTCCATTGGGTGGTGCTAAGAAATGATTATGTCTTTTTTTAGCAGCTATTTGCTCTTTAAGCTCTTTTTCACTCATTTTTCCTTCTAAAACCTTTAAAATACTAGCTACGCTTAATCTTATTTGCCCCCTTAAAAAACCATTGGCTTTAAAATGAAAAATGCTAAAATCTTTATAAGCATAGGCTTTAGCAGTGAAAATTTCCCTTAAAGTTGTTTTATTATCCCCTCCGCTTTTACAAAAAAATTTCAAATCCTTCTTGCCTACGAAAAGTTTTAAAAGCTCATTTGCTCTAATTAGGTCAAATTTGGGATAAAAATATACATAATTTGCCATAAAAGGATTGTAGCTAGAGTGAGAAAAGATATAGCGGTATTCCCTGCTTTTTACATCAAATCTCACTTCAAAATCAGCTCTAACTTTTTCAATTTTTTTAATATGAATAAAAGGATGAGAAAATTTATTCACTTGCTTTTGCAAATAAGTCAAATCCTTAAAATGCTCCCCGCATTCCACACTAGCCACTGCAAAACTAGCATGAACGCCCTTATCTGTCCTTGAAGCCATTAAAAGAGATGAAAAAATCCCAAGATGAGCCAATGCCTTTTGCAAACTATCTTGCACACTTTTTTGATGAGGCTGGGTAGCCGAACCCCAAAAAGCCGAACCATCATAAGAAAAAATGAATTTTAGCTTCATCAATAACGACTTAAAATCATCTTTTTAAAACAAAAAGCTGAGCTAAGCAAACTTAAAGAAAAAATTCCCAAACAAGCTAAAATCGGAGGCTGGGATATTGAGCTTAAAAGCCCAAAATATATGGCAATCACTCCAAACATACCCAAATACACATAGCCCTTTTCATAACGATAAGTAACCAAACCAAAACTAAGAGCAAACAAGGCACTAGCCAATGGAAACAAGGCTATGGTTACATAAATCACAAATTCCCTTGCTCTTTGGGGATTTTCGTTTAAATCACTCCAATATTCATAGAATTTTTTTATTTGAAGATTGGCTGCGTTAAACTCAGTATTTACCACCAAATCATCAAATTCCCCACTAAAAATACTTTGCTCAAAATCATACATTCTGCCCTGATTTAAACGAAAAGCAAAGCTATCATCTTTTCTTTGCACCTGTGCTTCTTTGGCTATGATAAGCTGTTCTTTATCATCTGCTTTATGCTTAGGACGATACATAATGATATTTTCATATTTGTCATTATCTTGTTTTTCTATAAAAATCATCCAATCTAAAAATTTCTGCCCAAATTCCCCTGTTTTGTAATTAAATTTTACCTGAGTGCTTTTGTAATTTACAAAATTATCCTGAAGTTCAAATACTATGGGTATCATCACTAAGGCTACAACAAGCATTAAAGCACTGATTAAACTTGCTATTTTAAGAAAAAATTTAGCCAAAATCATAGGAGAAAATCCCAAGGTAAAAAGCACTATGCTTTCATTTTCTTTAGAAAGTCTAAATAAAGCCAAAGTTAAAGAAATAAAAAAAGATATAGGCAGGGTAAAAATCAAAATTCTAGGCAGCATAAACCCATAAAGCTTCAAAAGGTCTAAAAAGCTGATTTCTATGCTCGAAGTAAGTTTGGCAAGCTGAATAAAAAACACCATAGAAACTATGGCAAAAAGCACGAAAAATATAGATAAATTCGTGCTTAAAAATTGATTTAAAACATATCTTAAACTAAGCTTCATAAAAATATCCTAAGTTTTTATAAAATAAAACGGCTACAAAAGCGGTATTTAAAAAAGGCAACATAGCTAATTCTCGCCCTTTAATTTTTAAGAAAAAAGGCAAGCTTAAAAGCGAAGCCAAAAAAAGCGTTAAAAAGCTGTATTTAAAACCTAAAATTCCACCCATACACGCCATTATGACAATATCCGCATCGCCTAAATTTTCAAAAATTTCATTTTTATTTTTTAAATGCGTCAAATAAAACACAAAACTTTTAAGCAAAAAAACAAAGCCAGCAAAACTAAAGGCATTGAGTAAAAAGCCTTCGTTAAATTCTTTAAAAATAAAAAGATATAAAATTTCACTCTCTTTAAAAGCATAAAAAAAGGCAAATAAAAAAGCACTCCAAAGCAAGGCTTGAGGCACGGCTTTTAGTCTTATATCAATCAAAGAAAGCAAGAATAAATTAAATAAAAACAAAGACAAAAATAAAAATTCATAAAAATTATGGCTTAAAAAATACGCTAAAACAAGCAAAATCGTTCCTAAAATTTCACTTATAAGCAAAGAAAGGGGCAAAGTATGCTTGCAACTTTTGCATTTTGCTCTTAAAAAAATATACGAAAAAATAGGAATAAGCTCATAAAATTTTAATTTTCTCTCGCAATAAAAACAAAAAGAACGCCGTGTAAAAAGGGCTTTTTTTTGACTTATCCTAGTGGCTAAACTCGCACAAAAAGAACCCAACGCCGCTCCTAAAATCATCAAAAAAACTATCATTTACCAAAGGTTCTTTCTCTGTTTCTAAATTCTTTAATAATCCTTTTAAATTCCCTTTTAGTAAGTGATGGAAACAAGGTTTCGCTAAAATAAATTTCCGCATACGAACACTGCCAAAGCAAGAAATTTGAAAGCCTTTTAGCATTTCCAACACGAAGCATCAAATCCACATCTAAAGGCAAATCTAAATTTTGCGTTAAATTTTCTTCATTAAGCTCAAGTTTTTTCTCAAGCACACGCCTAGCCGCTCTTATAATCTCATCTCTTGCTCCGTAACTAATAGCTAAATTCACACAAAGGCTATTACAATGCTTGGTTTTTTCTTCCACCCAAGCGATTTTTTCTCTTAGTGGCTCATCTAAAAGCGATAAAGCTCCTATGGCTCTTAGACGCACATTGTTTTTCTCAAATTTTTCCAAAGCCTCATCTAAACAACGATTTAAAAGCTCGAAAATAAAGTCTATTTCATCCTTAGGACGCTTCCAGTTTTCCGTGCTAAAGGCAAAAAGGCTTAAATTTGAAATGCCCTCTTCCATACAAACTTCCATCAGTTTTTGCATAGTTTTAACCCCTTGCGAATAACCCAGTTTTGCCAAAAAGCCCTTAGCCCTAGCCCAACGCCTATTGCCATCCATCACAACAGCAAGATGTTTTAATTCATTCATTTTCACCCCTTAAAATCAAAAAATTTCTTAAAAACAAATAAAGGCTCAATCTTATTTTCTTGCTCTACATTAAAATCCAAATGCTCATTTAAGAATTTTTGCACCTTGGCAAAAGGAGTGAAGATACTAACGCCGTGATTATCCATAAGAATTTTTAAAGCCCCAAAAACGCCAAAATATAAATAAATTTCCAAATATTTCGCCTTTTTACGCATTTGAAACAAGCAGGATTTATTCTCAAAAACAAAGGGTATATGATAAATATTTTCAAAACTTGCAAAGAGCATTTCTTTTAAAATTTGATAACGCTCTGGGTTTTTGCATTCTAAAAGATTTTC
Organism: Campylobacter parajejuni; assembly: GCF_046764905.1. Taxonomy (NCBI): domain Bacteria; kingdom Pseudomonadati; phylum Campylobacterota; class Epsilonproteobacteria; order Campylobacterales; family Campylobacteraceae; genus Campylobacter; species Campylobacter parajejuni. The sequence continues at coordinate 123,749 of NZ_JBKORB010000003.1, read as the reverse complement.
TAAGATGAAACTCTTATAGTTAATTTTATTTTCCAAAATACCCACAATCAAAGCAAGTCCCTCTTCAAAAGGCTTAAAATTAGGACATTTAGAAAGATGTTTAAATTGTATAACCCCGCCATTTTGCATATAAAGTTCAGCCAAATACTCAGCACCAATTTCAAGTTCTATCATACTTTTGGTCTGAATTTTTTTCTGATTAAGCAAAAGCGTGTAGTGCGAAAAGCCTGATTTAGCCAAAACTTTCATATGTATGGGCAAGGTTGCATTAATCTTATTCATAATTTTTCACACTCTTTTATAAGCTCAAAAGCCAAATTTTTCTTGCTTTGCAAAGCACTTTTATACTCATTTTGCAAAGTGATGAAATAAAGCTCATTTTGATTGCTTCCAAAATAATTTTTTTCATTCATTATATTAAGACAAACCATATCAAGCTTTTTGTCCTTTAAGGCTTTTTTAGCATTTTCTAAGGCATTTTGAGGTTCAAATTCCAACTTAAAAGCTATTTTTTTGCCCTTAAATTGACAAGTTTTAAGCAAATCTTCATTTAAGCTTAAATGCAAATCAAAGCCTTGTAAATAGTCATTTTTCTTAATTTTTCCCTGATGAAATTTAGGCACAAAATCACTCACCGCTGCTGCCATAATCAAAAAATCGCATTCTAAATTTTGTTCCAACAATGCCTTTAAATCCTTAGAGCTTTCAAATTTACAAAGCTCATAGGGCGTATCAAAATCCACAGAGCTTAAAAATTTTACCCTAGCTCCTAAAAAATAAAAAGCATCAGCTAGAGCTTTTGCCATTTTTCCACTTGAAAAATTACTCACACAACGCACTTCATCAATCTTTTCTCTTGTGCCTCCACCTGTGATGATGACGCTTTTATCCTGCCAAAATTTTTCTTTTAAAAGCTCTCTTTTGCTGATATTAAAAATATCCTTAACTTCAGCTAAAGCTCCCACACCTTCATCCTTACAAGCTAGAATTTTTTGAGTGGGAGGAATGATGAAAGCACCATTTTTAGCTAAAAGCTCTAAAGAATTTTGTGTGCTAAAGTGCAAATACATAGCCGAATTGGCTGCAGGAGCTATGATGAGTGGAGCTTTTGATGCGATTAAAGTTTGGATAAAAAGATTATCCGCAATTCCAAGTGCGAGTTTATTGATGGAATTCACACTTGCAGGGGCAAACAAAACAAGATTAGCATCCTTGCTAAAAGCTATGTGATTGTTCGAGTTTTGCCAATTTTCATTTTCTTCGCAAAGCACCCCATCAGCTAAGGCTTCAAAGCTCATTTTACTAGCAAATTTTAAGACTCCATTAGAAAGCAAAACTTTCACCCTAAAGCCTTCTTTTTTGAATAAAGAAATAAGCTCATAAGCCTTGTAAAAAGCTATGCTACCGCTAATGGCTAAGAGTATGGTTTTCATTTTTGAAATTTCTTGTAATAATAATCTTTTATCATCTTATGCCCTGCTCTGTTGATAAACAAAGCGCCTTTTTCTACATTGACACTGACCGTGCTTCCAGCTGCGATAATCACTTCATCTTCGATTTTTACAGGGGCGATAAATTGTGTATCTGAACCTACAAAAACATTTTTTCCTATAAGGGTTTTGTGCTTTTTAAGCCCGTCATAATTACAAGTGATAGTCCCACAGCCTATATTAGTCCCCTTATCTATCTCACAATCGCCCAAATAGCTTAAATGCCCAGCCTTCACTCCATCTAGCTTCGCATTTTTACACTCAACAAAATTACCTATATGAGTGTTTTTAAGCTCACAATTTGGACGCAAATGTGCCAAAGGTCCTACATCGCTATTTTCTACGGTGGAATCTTCTATCACGCTTGAACTTTTAATGATGGAGTTTATAATCTTGCTTTTACCTTCAATCCTTACATTTTCATACACTTCACACTCGCCTACAAATTCGACATCCACGCCTATAAAAGTGCTTTGGGGTAAATGAAAAATCACGCCTTGTTGCATCCAGTATTTTTTAATCTTTTCTTGCATAAAATTTTCAGCCACGCTAAGCTCAAATTTATCATTTATCCCCATAAATTCATCTTCATCCACAAAAACCGCTTTAATCATCACATCTTTTTCTTTTGCCAATTTTACAAGGTCGGTTAAATAATATTCTTTTGCGACATTATGGTTATCAATCAAAGGCAAAAGCTCCTTTAAAAGCTTTGAATCAATCACATAAACGCCTGCATTGCAAGTATTTATCTCTCTTTCTTGGGCGTTTGCGTCTTTAAATTCAACGATTTTTTCAACCCTATCATCTTTTATGATAACCCTACCATAAGACTTAGAATCTCTTGCTTTAAAAACTGCTAAATTTAATTTTGCGTTATTGTCTAACAAAGCTTTTAAACTTGTTTGCTCTACCAAAGGCATATCGCCACAAAGGATTAAAACCCTATCATTTTTAGGCTCAAAGTCCCTTAAAGCTCCAGCAGTTCCGGGATAATTTTGTAAATCTTGTTCTAAAATTTGCGTTTTGGGGAAATGCTTTAAAATTTCTTTTTGGGCCCGTTCTTTTTGATGGGCTAAAACCACGCTCACATCATCGCTTATTGCAAAAGCCTTTTTTAAAATGTGTAAAATCATACTTTTTTGACAAAGCTCTTGCAAAACCTTTGGCTTTTGTGATTTCATTCTAGTGCCTAATCCTGCTGCTAAAATCAAAATAGAAGTTTTCATTATTTTACCTTTGTTGCTTAAGAAATTTAGAATGCTATTTTAGCAGTTTAAAGTTAAAATTCTAAGCCCTTAAACTAGTTTTTAGTCATTAAAAGATAGAATTTAAGCTTTATAAAGCTACAAAAAAGGTTTTGGAAATTTGAAAAAAATATTATTATTTTTATTTTTAAATATGAGTTTATTTGCTGCAGAAGCGACTATTCCCACGGTAAATTTAAGCTTAAGCGCTCCTGATACACCCAACCAACTCGTAACCACGCTCAACATCGTCATCGTTTTAACCATACTTGCACTCGCTCCTAGCATTATCTTTGTGATGACTTCTTTCTTGCGTCTTATTGTGGTATTTTCATTCTTGCGACAAGCTATGGGAACGCAAAGTATGCCACCTAATACCATCTTAGTAACCCTAGCTTTGATTTTGACCTTTTTTATTATGGAGCCTGTGGCGACAAAATCCTATAATGAAGGCATTAAACCCTATTTAGCCGAGCAAATAGGCTATGAAGAAGCCTTTGTGCGTGGAGTAAAGCCCTTTAAGGATTTTATGCTTAAAAACACGCGTGAAAAAGATTTAGCCCTTTTTTATCGCATACGCAATTTACCCAATCCTAAGAGTATAGATGATGTGCCTTTGAGTGTGCTAGTGCCTGCCTTTATGATTTCAGAGCTCAAAACTGCTTTTGAAATAGGTTTTCTAATCTATTTGCCTTTTTTGGTTATTGATATGGTTGTAAGTTCGGTTTTGATGGCTATGGGTATGATGATGTTGCCCCCTGTAATGATTTCACTGCCCTTTAAATTACTGATTTTCGTGCTGGTTGATGGCTGGAATTTGCTCGTGCAAAGACTGGTAGAAAGCTTTGTAAGCTAAGATTTATAAAATCTTAAAAACAAAATTCCAAGAAAAAGATACAAAAGCAAAAATAATTCTAAAGCTAAAAGTATATACAAAAACAAGCCTTTAACGCAAAAAAGAGCTATAAAAACAACAAAAAGAATTACTAAGGCTGTTCGCCCTAGAAAGACTTTTTCTAGGGTCTTGATAGAATAAAAAGTAAAATCTAAAATAAGAGTAAAAATAAATTCCAACATTGTAAAACACACCCAAAAACTAAGCTTAGTGCCAAGTTGTGATTATCATATCAATTTAAACTGCTATCACAGAGTATAGCTCTATATCAAAATTTAAGCCTACAAGAAAAAAGTGATATTATTTTGCTTAAAAACTTCTTTAATGTCTTTTAAATACTTATCACCCAAAGAATCTAAAAAGCCATTTTTCTTGCTCTCATCGATGAAATTGTCAAGCTTATTCTTCAAAGCTTCATCGCCCTTTCTTACAGCTATACCCCAAAATTCTGGTTTTTCTTGAAAAGGACTTAAAATAGCTTTGGTGCTGTCTTGGTGTTTTTGCCAAGCCCTGTAAATGCTAAGTTGGTCATAAAAAAAGCCATCTGCCTTGCCCTGAATGACCTCTAAAATTGCCGCATTTTCTTTATCAAATAAATGCAAAGTCGCATTTTTAAGATTTTTAACTGCATACAAATGACCCGTAGAACCACGCTTTAAGGCTAAAATTCTACCCTTTTCATCCAAATCTTTTATGGAACTTACGCCTGAATTTATAGGGGTTAAAATCGCCAAATTCGCCTGTGCGTAAGGTTTGGTAAAATCCACCACCCTAGCTCTTTCATCTGTAATGGTCATAGAAGACATAATCAAATCAACCTTTTTGGTCTTAAGAGCCGGGATAAGTCCATCCCAAGCTATATTTTGCACCACTAAATTAAAGCCATTTTCTTTAGCAAATTTTTCTAAAAAATCCACACTCACTCCGCTTGGCTTACCCTTAGTATCACTCATCTCAAAAGGAGGATAACCCAGCTCCATACCTACTACCAAATCTTTTGCTACTAAACTTAGAGCAAAAAACAAAGTCAAAAAAAATGTAATTTTTTTCATTCTTCCACCCTTTTTTTAAAAATTGAAAAATAATATCAAAATTTAGCTTAAATTTTTTAAGCCCTTTTAAAGGAAAAAATTATTTTTTAGTCAAGTTTTGCTTGAAAAATCGTATCACTTCATCAAAAACTACTTGTTGATACCATAAATCATCAGCGTGTTCAGCATTTTTTACCACCACATAATCCACAGGAATTTTTTTAGCCCTTAAAGCAACATAAAGTCTTTTGCTCTGCATAGGAGAGACCAAAGTATCGCTATCGCCGTGCATAATCAAAAAGGGCGGTTTTTTGCCATCTAAATTTCCAAGTGGCGAAGCGGCTAAAGCCTTTTTCTCATCTGCATCTATGGCAGCTCCGCTAAAATCTTTAAACGCTACACCATTAAGCATTAAAGCTTCAGTTACTGCCTTAGACTTATGCACTTCTTGCACTTCTTTAGAAAAACCTTCGCCTATGCTTAAAAGATTTGAAATTCCATAAAGAGTCGCCACAGCTTGCACTTGTGAGTTTTGATTAAGATTTTCTCCCACATCGTATTTTTTATCCTTAGCCAGTCCCATCATTTGGGCGACATAGCCACCTGCACTATCGCCTAAAATTCCTATGCGTTTAGAATCTATGCCGTATTCTTTAGCGTGAGCCTTCACATAACGAATCGCCGCTTTAGCATCTTCTATGAGTGCAGGAAAGGTATCAGGTATCACACGGTATTGCGCTGAAACCACCACAAAACCTGCTTCGGCTAAAGCCATACGCATTTGGATAAAGCGGTGATATGAAGCACTTTGAAAACCTCCGCCTGTATAAAAAATAATAGCAGGTTTAAGGGTATCGTTTTGGGGTGCGAGTATGCTTAAGTGCAGTTCTTTTACAGAATCTCTTGTTTTAACCTGCTTATAAACTATGTCATTAAACTCATCAATCCTATCACTCTTTTTACTGACTTCAAGCACCCTAGCACCTTCATAAAGCACATTTTTATCAATACTATTTGCAAATAAAGCTCCAAGCACACTTGCTAACACAACTACTTTTTTCATCTTTTCTCCTTGTAAATTTAAAATTGAAAAAGCATTTTAACGAAAAAAACAATTTGCAAATTAGAATTTCTTATAAAATTCCAAAGCTCTTTGGTAATCCTCTTTAGTATCTATACCTATACTCCTAGTTTGAAGCTCTAGCATTTTGATTTTCTTGCCGTTTTCTAAGGCTCTTAATTGCTCAAGTTTTTCAGCATTTTCTAAGGCTGAACTTGCAAAAGAGCAAAACTCCTTTAAAGCCCCTACTCTATAAGCATAAATTCCCAAATGTCCTTTGAAATTTTTAGTATAAGTCTCTCTTTCAAAGGGAAGTTTTGAGCGAGAAAAATATAAGGCAAAGCCTAATTCATCGCACACCACCTTGACTAAATTGGAATCTTTAGCTTCTTTAGCACTTATATTTTTAAAACAACTCGCCATAAAGGCATCCTTGCCTACACAAGAACTAGCAAAGTCCTTAAATTTAGCCAAATTCTCAAGCTCAATAAAGGGCTCATCAGCTTGAACATTGATAATAAGCTCATTTTCATTTAGTCCCAAAAGCTCACAAGCTTCATTAATCCTATCCGTGCCGCTTTTATGCTCTAAACTTGTAAGCACAGCCTTAAAACCATAATCCCTAGCGATTTTAAGCACCCTTTCATCATCCACAGCTATACAAAGCTCATCAATTTCACTCACGCGTTTAGCCGTGAAGATAAACATAGGCAGCCCCCCTATGTCGCACAAAATTTTCTCACTAAAACGGCTTGATTTCAATCTTGCAGGGATGATAATCATTTTTGCACCCATTCTAAAATGGCTTCTTGTATTTTAGCTGGGTCAAAAACTTGCTCATTTTCTTTTTTCATATCAAATAAATTCAAAATATCCTCCTTAGCTTCTAAGTCAAAATCCCTAGCAATAAGCTCTAAATCACTCTTTTCATCTACGCATTCTCTATCATAAAGAGCCTTTATCATACTAGGAGTGAATTTACTCCACTCGGCTGTGGCTGTGATAATTTGCGTTTTAGTAGTATCTACAAGCTTAAAGCAAGTAGCGGTGTGCGGGTCTATTAAAAGCTTATTGGCTCTTATAAATTCTATAACTTCTTCATCTGTGCAAAAATCCGCTTCAAAATCTTCTTGCAGGCTTTGCAATTCTTCTTTTTCAAGCTTAAAAACCCTTTTATTTTTGAGCAAACTCATAAGCTCATGGGTTCTTTTATCGCCAAATTTGGCAAACAAAAGCCTCTCAACATTGGAAGAAACAAGTATATCCATAGCTGGAGAAAGGGTTTTTTTAAGAATTTTGCCTTGCAAATCATAAATGCCTGTGTTAAAAAATTCACTCAAAATATTATTGGCATTTGAAGCGATTTTGATTTTTGCAATTTTAGCCCCCATTTGCTTGGCATAAAAAGCCCCCAAAGCATTGCCAAAATTCCCGCTAGGAATGATGATTTCAGCACTTTCTTTTAGTTCAGCATAAAGCTTTAAACTCGCATAATAATGATAAATGATTTGAAATAAAATACGACCAAAATTCACAGAATTTGCCGCACAAAGCTCATAATCTAAAGCCTTAATTTTATTTTGAAAATCCTTAGAATGAAGCAATTGTTTTAAGGTGCCCTGGGCTGTATCAAAATCGCCTTTTATAGCAAAAACCTTTAAATTATCCTTATCTAGGGCTCTCATTTGTAGCTCTTGAACCCTGCTTGTGCCACCCTTTGGATATATACAAACCACCTTAACATTACTCGCCTTTTCAAAGCTTTTAAGCGTAGCAGGTCCTGTATCGCCACTTGTAGCACAAATAATAAGAATATTTTTATCCTTTGAAAATTCACTCAAAAGCACTCCAAAGGGCTGTAAAGCCATATCCTTAAAGGCACGAGTGGGTCCGTGATAAAGCTCATTGATATAAAGCTTATCCTTGATTTTTCTAAGCCTTATAGGGCAGTGCTTATCGTCAAAATTTTCATAGCTTTTTAAGGCTTTTTTAAACAAATCTTCATAGCCAAAACCAAAGCTTTCAATCAATTTCAAAGCAAAATCCTTATAGGACAAAGCAGAGTATTTCTCTCCATCAAAAAGAGGCAGGGTTAAAGGCGAGTAAAGCCCACCTTGCGGGGCATTGGGATTAATGAGTGCTTGTTTAAAATCTATTTTGTTATTCGCATTTGTGCTTTCAACTAAGTGCATATTCAAACTCCTTGATATAAGTTTTTAAGCTTTGTCTTAATGGGGATTTTAATTCTATATTTAATTCTATAAGCTGGGTTTTAAAGCCAAAGTCTTTAACCTTAACAAAATCCTTAAAAGTAAGCATAAGTGTATCGCAATGATGTTTTTTAAGCAAATTTTCTAGCTCTTCTTTTTTAAATTCATAATGGTCTTTAAAAAAATAACAAGCCCTAGCCTTAATAAAATGTTCATGCAACCTAAAAGGCTTGGCTATGGCTGTAACTAAGATAGCCTTAGGATTTTCCTTAGTGTAAGAATAACGCACAAAATCCCTGCCCTCCAAAGCGATAAAATCAGCCCTTTTTTCATAAAATTTAGGCAAACGATAAGCCCCGCTTGGCAGGGTAAAATTAAAATAAGGCTTGATACTGCTTTGAAGCAAAATATCCATTTTTTTAATATGAAATTTAGAAAAAGCATCATCAAGCAAGACGATTTTTGCTCCCAACTCAAAGGCTTTTTCAATGCCCTTTATCCTATCTTCGCTTACCAAAACGCCCTTAATGCTCTTTTCGTAGGCATACTCCATAGCCTCGTCCCCACTTTGGCTTAAATCACAAAGTATTTTATCTTCTTTTTTAACAAGCACTAAGCCCTTGCTTTTTCTCTTATAGCCCCTAAGCACGATAAAAACCCCTTCAAATTCCCTTGCAATAGCCTTGCAAAGCGGGGTTTTGCCATTGCCACCAAAACTTAAATTTCCCACGCTAATAATAGGTCTTTTAAAATCAACTTTCTTGCGAAAAAAAGTGTTTAAAATCGCACAAAAAGCATAAATAAAACTTAAGGGCAAAAGCACTAAGGCTAGGCATTTTTGCAAAAAACTGGGCTTAAAAAAATAATTATCCAGCCACAGGGTGTATTTTTTTTCATCCATTATCAAGCTCCAAAATTTCAGGCATTTTTCTTTTGAAAGCATTTTTTTGCATTCTTGTTTGAAGCATTGAGATTAAAGCAGGATTTAGCCTTGCAAGAACTTTTTCATCTCTTGTTTCTAAGGCTTTTAACCCTTCATCAATTTGTGCGTAGCTAAAGCCCAAATCCGCTTCATCGCTTTGATTTTCCCACAAATCAGCACTGGGAGTTTTTGTGATGAAATTTTCATGCAAATGAAGGTGTTTTGACAAGGCGTAAATTTGGCTTTTATAAAGAGAGCCTAAAGGCTGAAAAGCACAAGCTAAATCCCCATAAATAGTGCCATAGCCTAGCATTAATTCGCTTTTATTGGAAGTGCCGACTACAAGATAATTTTTCAAAGAAGAATAATCATAAAGCAAACTCATTCTAATACGAGCCGCAAAATTTCCTAAGGCTAGTGCGGTGGTATTTTCACTTTGCTTTAAAAAAGCGTCCAAAATGTTTTGAATTTCTATGATTTTATACTCAAGTTCTAAGCTATCACAAAGCCTTAAGGCGTCTTGAAAATGGGATTTATTTGAGCTTTGAGTGGGCATTAAAAGAGCAAAGACCTTATCTTTTAAAGCTCTTTTGCAAAGCATTGCAACTAAGGCTGAGTCAATACCCCCGCTAAGTCCTAAAATCGCACCTTGAGTTTGAGAATTTTTTATTTTTTCTTGTATGAAATTTTCAATTTTTTTAATTTTATCATCCATTAATGTGCCTTTAAAATGAATGCTTAAATTATATTTTATTTTCTTTTAAAAATTCTAAATCTTATAAAAATTTGTGTAAAAATGAAACTACAAAATAAAAAAGTTTGAATTTTTAAATATATTTATAATAAATTTATTTTTCTTTTTTTATGATTTTTATGAGCGAATTAAGCTCAAAGATTACAAAAAGGAGTTTGTATGATAATGGTAACTGATTGTGGCACTTTTGAAACTGAAAATTATGGTAGAACCAAAATGGGTAAAAATGTGCTAAAACTTTCTTTAGAGGCTGAAGAAAAAGAAAGTAAAGAGAGTAAAAACAAAAATGAAGCTACTAATGAAAGCGATGAAAATACAGCTTCAAATGCTAAAAAAGACCGCTATAAAAGCTCTAAGCTAGTGGATATATCCGCTTAAAATTTACAAGGGGAATTTTCCCCTTTTTAAATATTTTTTAAATTCTAGTTTCATTCTTTATCTTCTAAATTTGCAAAGCATAGGAAAAAAATATATAATTTTAAAATTTTTACTTTAGGGAGTTTTAATTATGGATATTTTAAGACAGTCTTGCGGGGCATATGAGACAAATTGCTATATTTTATTTACAAGGAAGGGGGAATTTATTATAGACCCGGGCATAGAAGCTTTTCATTTTGTCAAGCAAAATGTCAAAAATCCCCTAGCCATTCTCAATACTCACGGGCATTTTGACCATATTTGGGATAATGCCAAAATCAAAAGGGAATTTAGCGTCCCCCTTTATATCCATAAAAACGATGAATTTATGCTAAAAGACCCTTTTTCTTACGGCTTTGAAGTAAGCGAAGCTGATGTTTTGATTGAGAATGAAAAGGTGCTAAATATCACAGGGTGCGATTTTAAATTCCATTTCCTGCCCGGACACACACCCGGTTGCACTATGATAGAACTTGTGGGCGAAAATTTAATGTTTAGCGGGGATTTTTTGTTTTATAGAAGTATAGGTAGATGGGATTTTCCTTATTCTGATGCCAATTTAATGAAACAAAGTCTAGAAAAGGTTATGGCTTATAAAGATGATTTTAGACTTTTACCCGGACACGGACAAGAAACTACTTTAAAAGAAGAGCAAATCCATTTGCCTTCTTGGCTTAGATATTTCTAAGGATAGGGCGTGGATTTAGATAGAATTTTATTATATGCCTTTATCTTTTTAAATCTCTTTGCATTTTTGGGTTTATTTTTAGGAAACAAAAACAAAAAGCAATTTAATGAAAAAAAATTTTATAAAATCTGCCCATGTAAAAAAATGGCAGAAAATGGCTCTTTAAGCACGATTTGCATTTATTCGGCTGTGGGGGGATTTTTTTATAGTGTTTTATCCATAGGATTTATAGGTTTTGGCAATTTAACTTTAAATTTTATCTTTTTACTTACACTTTTAAGTGCCTTTTTAGGCTGGAAACTCAAGCTGGATTAAGAAAAATCTACAAGATTTTTCTTTTATTTAAATGTCGTTCCACCATCAACGATGAAACTATGTCCTGTTACCCAACTAGCCTTACTTGAACAAAGAAAAAGACAGGCACCAGCTAAATCCTCAGGCTGTCCCATACGATTTAAAGGGCTTAAATTAATAGTAGCTTGTTTAACCTCTTCGTAATTCGTAAAAGCTCTTAAAGCATCCGTTTCAATGGGTCCGCCACTGACTACATTTACGCGAATATTTTTATCTCCTAACTCAGTAGCCGCATATCTTGCCATAGCTTCCACCGCTGCTTTTGCTGTGCCGTGTCCTGCATAATTTTCAATATGCACCAAATTCCCCGTAGATGAGATGGATATAATGCTTCCGCCCCCTACTTTTTCCATTCTTTTAGCCGCTTCTTGTGAGCCTACTACAAAGGCATTGACCGTGGCTGTAAAGATATTATTAATCCCCTTAGGTTTTAATTTCATAAATTTAGTATAACCCCCTACAACCGCACGACCTGAAATAATGGCATTGGAAATGAAATAATCCACCCTATCAAAATCTCCATCAATTTTTTCAAAAAGTTCTTTATAGTTTTCAGGCTCTAAGATATTAAACTCATAAGCTTTAGCTTTGATTTTATAATTTTGCTCTAAATCCTGCACGATTTCATCGGCTATTTGTGCATTAGAATTATAAGTAAAAGCGATATTAACGCCAACTTTGGCAAATTCATAAACTATAGCCTTACCTATGCCTCGCGTTCCGCCGCTAATCACTAAAGTTTTTCCTTGAAATTCTGTATTCATTAAAATCCTTTAATATTGTATTTTTTCATCACTTCTTCGATTTTGGTAAAATTTTCTTTACTTGGGGGACAAAGAGGAAGTCTAAATTCTAAACTTTCTATAAGTCCTGCTATATACATAGCGGTTTTAATAGGTATGGGATTGCTTTCACAAAATAAAATTTTATTGATATTATAAAGCTCATCGTTAATTTTCTTAGCCTCTTTATAATTTTCATCAAGAGCATAATGCGTCAAAGCACTAATCATATCAGGCAATAAATTTGAAGTTACCGAAATCACTCCCTTTCCACCATTTGAAAGTATGGGATAATTAATCGCATCTTCTCCACAAATAAGCATCATTCTAGGCTCGTGTGCAAGTAAATCCACACATTTATCGATATTTCCACTGGCTTCTTTTACTCCATAAATATTTTCACAATCCCTAAAAAGCTTGATGATGGTATCTGTTGCAATCTCACAGCCCGTTCTATTTGGAACATTATATAAAAGCACAGGTATATCCACACTTTGTGCAATAGCCTTATAATGCTCGTAAAGTCCCTGTTGTGTAGGTTTGTTATAATAGGGTGCCACACTTAAAATCCCATCAGCACCCTGCTCTTTAGCAAAGTTAGCCAAATCCACTGCCTCGTGAGTTGCATTGCTTCCTGCACCTGCTAAAACCTTAACCTTAGTTCCCTTACAAGTATCAACGGCTAACTCTATGCAAGTCCTATGTTCTCCGTGAGTTAAAGTGGCACTCTCTCCTGTCGTTCCCACTGGAACTACTACATCTATGCCATTTTCAATCTGTCTTTTGATTAATCTTACATAACTTTGCTCATCAAGTTTGCCCTTTTTAAAAGGCGTAATGAGTGCTGTCATTGCCCCGATAATAATATTTTTATCCATTTGTATCCTTTCTTAGAATTGCTAGGGTGGCGTTTTCTTGGGTGAAATATTTTTCAGCACAAGAAATTAAGTCTTGTAATTTTAAATTTTGTATATCTTTTTCATAGTTTAATAAAGGTTTTATATCCCCTCTTGCTAGATATGAACCATAAATATTTGCCACTGCACTGGCATTATTAAGCGAAAAAATAAAATCACTTTTTACATTGTTTTTCACTCTTTGCAAGTCTTTTTGGGAAATTTTACCCTTTTTAAGCTTATCAAGTATTTTTAAAAGCTCTTTTTCTACCTTCTGTGCTTTAACATTAGGGTTACAAATGCAAATAAAAATAAATAAATTTTCATCTATACAATCATTAACGAAAGCGTAATAATCATTGATTAAATTTAATTTATCAATCAAAATTTCACTCATCAAGGAGCTTTTGCCACTCCCTAAAAGTTCTGCTAAAGCGTTTAAAGCGGGTATGTCTTTGTGTTTGAAATTGGGAATTTTATAAGCAAGAGCTAAAAGCTCGGTATCTGAATTCTTACTCAGCTCTATTCTTTTAATCCCATCTTGTTTAGGTTCTTGGGTGTGAATTTTGGGTATGGCTTTTGTGTTTTTGATTTTCTCAAAATGCTTTTTTGCCAACTCAAAAACTTCTTTATTGTCTATATCCCCACTTACAAGTAAAATCGCATTTTTAGGTTGATAATAAATACTATGAAATTCTTTAATATCCTCAATACTCCAATTTTCTATATCCTTAAAAAAACCTATGGGCGTCCAATGATAAGGATGATACATAAAGGCATGATTAAAGAGTCTAAAATACAAATAACCCAAAGGATTATTATCTGTTCTCCATCTACGCTCTTCTAAAACCACTGCCCTTTCAGGCTGAAATTCCTCATCTTTTAAATTTAAATTTGCCATAAGCTCAGCAAAAAGCTCCAAAGCCTTGTCTAAATTCTTCTTCGCACATTTGATATAATAATGCGTATAGTCAAAACCCGTGCTTGCATTATCAACCCCACCAAAGCCCTTGACAAGCTCATCAAATTCCCCAGCACGCAAATTTTTCGTGCTTTTAAAATTAAGATGTTCAAGCATATGGGCTATGCCACTTTTTCCCATTATCTCATTTCTTGAGCCTACTTTATAAAAAATATCAACGCTAATCACATCGCTATTTTTATTCACAGGCAGAGCATAAACTTCAAGTTTGTTTTTCAACTCAATTTTTTCATAATTTATCATTTTAAATTCACTCCAACAGCTTCACTCATATGTAAAAAACCATCTTTTCTTAAAAGCTCTATGAGATTTTGATTGATATTTTTTACCAAAGAAGGACCCTTAAAAATCAAAGCCGTATAAACTTGCACCAAATTAGCCCCATTTTTAATACGCTCATAAGCAATATCAGCACTATCAATCCCTCCACTTGCAATAAGCAAAGTTTTGCCAAAAAGAACCTTAGCCACTTCTTTAAAGAAAATTCCACTTTTTTCCGTGATAAGCCTTCCGCTAATTCCCCCAAAAGTGCGGTTATTGTCTAATAAAGTATAATCAACACTGGTATTAGCCAATATAAAGCCATCTACTCCCTTTTTAATAGCATTTTCACATAAATTCAAAGCTTCATCTATCTTCATATCAGGGGCAATTTTTATTAAAATAGGCTTAAGAGTGATTTTTTTTGCCTCCTCAAGCAAGGTGTTTAAAAAATCATCATTTTGCAATTCTCTTAAATTTTTAGTATTAGGAGATGAAATATTGACAACAAAATAATCACACAAATCTTTAAAAGCTCTAAATAAAGTCCAATAATCTTCTAAGGCTTTATCGTTTGGAGTGATTTTATTTTTTCCTATATTGACCCCCAAAGGCAAAACAAAGGGATAGCTTTTTGCAAGTCTTGTGGCGATTTTTTCCGCTCCGTCATTATTAAAACCCATAGCATTTTGTAGGCTTTCTTGTTTTATCAGTCTAAATAAACGGGGTTTTTCATTGCCTTCTTGGGCTTTTGGAGTAAAAGTTCCTAGCTCTAAAAAACCAAATCCTAAAGCACTTAAAGCTCTTATCATAGTGGCATTTTTATCAAAACCCCCTGCTAAACCTACTGGATTATAAAATTCAAGTCCTAATAAATTTTGTCTTAAGCTTTCATCATCAACTATGTATTGATGCGCTAAAAAACTTAAAGCTCCGGGAAAAGCAGCACTTAAAGCCCTTAAACTATACTCGGTTAAACAATGAGCGTGTTCAGGGTTTAATTTAAAAAGTAAAGGTTTTATCATTTCATAAGCCATTTTTAATCCTTTTTGAAATTCTAACTAAAATTAACTAAAGCTAGGCTTTGTTTTTTCTTTGCTTTTAAATTTTTGATACAAAGAACAAGTTTGCAAAAGCTCTTCATCCTTGCCTATTGCCAATACCCTACCCTTATCCAATACTACTATTTTATCTGCATTTTCTATGGTGCTTAGACGGTGAGCAACCACCAAAATCAGCCTGTCTTGCTTTAAATTTTCTATTGTGTTAATAATAGCCTTTTCGCTTTCATTATCCAAAGCCGAAGTGGCTTCATCAAAAATTAGCACATCAGGGTTCTTATACAAGGCTCTAGCTATGGCTATTCTTTGCTTTTGTCCCCCGCTTAAATTTTTACCATGTTCTTTAATCTCAGTCCAAATTCCACCCATTTCTTCAACAAATTCATAAGCATTGGCTAATTTTAAAGCTTGAATGATTTTTTCTTCTTCTAATTCTTCACTATAAGCAATATTTGCAGCAAAACTATCATTAAAAAGATAAATATTTTGCGTTACAAGCCCTATTTTATTATGCAAACTTGCAGGGCTAAAAGCACTAATATCTTCTTCATTTAACAAAATTTTGCCACCTTGCTTTTCGTAAAAATACATCAAAAGATTAATAATAGAAGATTTTCCGCCCCCGCTTGTTCCTACAAGAGCTAGCATTTGACCCTTTTTAAAATCAAAATTTACACCCTTTAAAACGCTTTTATGTGGATTTTCATAAGCAAATTCAACATTTTCAAAACTAATTTTTTCAATGCTTTTTAATTCTTTGCTTCCACCTTTAATTTCAGGCTCTAAATCAAGCAAATAAAAGGTCCTTTCACTAGCCGCAACCGCACCTTGGAGCTTTCCATATAAAGAAGAAAGGCGTTTTAAAGGAGTGTATATCGCAAAAAGTGCTGAGATAAAACTGATAAAACTTCCCACACTCATAGAACCCTTAATAACCTCTGTGCCACCTACTATAATCACAACCGCAACCCCAAGTGAGCCCATCATATCCATCAAAGGACTTGTAAGTGCGTCAATGCGTGCGGATTTTAGATTTAACTTGCATAAAATATCATTGTGTTTAGCAAATTTATCGCTTTCTTTTTTTTCATTATCATTAGCCTTAATCAGCTCAATATTTGAAAAAATTTCGCCCAAATAAGAAAGCAAATCCGAATTTGTCTCTTGTATATTTCTTGCGTATTTTTTGAGTTTTCTAGCAAACCACAGCAAGGGGAAAATGGCTAAAGGTAAAATTACCAAAGCAAAAAAGGCTAAAGTGGGACTTTGATACAGCACAACAGCAAGCAGTCCTAAGGCAGTTAAAAGCTCTCTAAAAAAATCAGGAATGATATTAGCCACTATGCTTTGAAGTGCATTAATATCATTAGTGCAGCGGCTTACAAGCTCACCACTTCTATAACGCTTAAAAAAATCCATATCCAAACGCAAAATATTTTTTAAAACCCTAGCGCGTAATACTTTTAGCATATCTGTTCCTATAAAAGAAACATAAAAACTTTGCAAATAGGTTCCAAGATTTTTAAAAAAATACATAAGCACCAGCAAAAAAGGCACAGTGTAGAGCAAAGCTTCGTTTTTTTCAACGAAAATATAGTTTAAAATAGGCTCTAAGGCATAAAAACTCCCAGCAGTTCCAGCACTAGCTAAAAGCATACCAAAAATAGCTATGGCAAACTGCTTGAAGTATCTTTTATAAAAGGGTTTAAAGCGAATTAAAACTTCTTTTAAATTCATTTGCTTATACATTCATTTTCTCCCAAATTGTCCCATTTGGAGTATCTAAAAGAGTGATTTTTTTGTTGTTTAATTGTTCTCTTATGGCATCAGCTGTGTTAAAATCTTTATTTTTCTTAGCCTCAGTTCTTTTTAGGATTAAGCTTTCAATTTCTACTCTTTCTTTTTCGCTCACTCCCCATTGAAAATATAGCGTTGTATCCATAAAACCAAAGCCAAAAATTTTAGCGAGCTCATTTAAAGCCTCTTTGATATTTTGTTTTAAAATTTTATTTTTGCTTTCTTTATCAAGCTCTAAATTGGCATTATTAATAAAATCATCTAAAAGTGCTAAAGCCTTAGAAATATTCAAATCATCGCTTAATACGCCTAAAATTTCTTTAGCAATCTCACTCTTTATTTCAATATCATTTAACACATCAAAATCAGAAATTTCACTTAAATCCAATCTTTTTTTAAGACGGTAAAACTTATCCAAACGCTTTTTAGAATTTTCTAAATCCCCTAAAGCATAATTAAAATGCGCCCTATAATGAGAACTCAAAAGATAAAATCTCAAAGCTTCGCCCATAAATTCTTTTAGGGCATCTTTTATAAAAAAGCTATTGTTTAAGCTTTTACTCATTTTTTCACCATCAATTTTTACAAAGCCATTGTGTAGCCAAATTTTAGCCAATTCTCTTTTGCATCCACAACGACACTGAGCGGCTTCATTTTCGTGGTGAGGAAAAAGCAAATCTATGCCCCCAGCGTGTATATCAAGCGTTTTAGCAAAGATAGAATCAATCATAGCAACACATTCAGTATGCCAACCCGGACGCCCCTTGCCATATTCACTTTCATAAAAATTTTCATCGAATTTCCAAAGCACAAAATCACTTTCATTTCTTTTTTGCACTTCATAACTAAGTCTGGAAATATTTTCTTCTAAATTGCGATTTGACAAACTTAAATATTTTTCATCTTTGCTTGTGTCAAAATAAATCCCATCTTCTAAAGCATAAACAAAACCATTTTCATCTAGTTTTTTAATCAAATCAAGCATAATGGCTATATAATGCGTTGCACGGGGTTTAAAATCAGGTTCTAAAACATTTAAAGCCCTCATATCCTCTTCATAGCTTTTGATATAAAATTCCGTAATTTCTTCTAAACTTTGCCCGTTTTTTGCCATTTTTTTTAAAATCTTATCATCAATGTCTGTGTAATTTCTAGCGAATTTTACCCGAAAAGCACTTGCGAGCAAAACCCTACGCAACAAATCAAAACAAACACTGCTTCTTGCATGTCCTAAATGCGCATCATCATAAACTGTGGGTCCGCATAAATAAATATTAATATCCTTTTTATCAAGCTTTATTTTTTCTTTAGTTACGCTGTCTAATAATCTCATCAAAAAACTCCTTTAAAACTTGTAAAAATTCCCATAAAAAAACTTAAAATATAAGGCTTAATCAAAATAAGCAAAAGGGTAAAAACAATCAAAGCAACTATAATTAGCAAAGAAAATTTCACGGATATTAAAGCAAAAAATTTCTTAAAACCAAATTCTTTAATATTGGCTATAAGCAAATAAAAAGCACTAATAGAGCTTGAAAGTGCTACTGCAATAACCTTTAGGCTTTCATCTTTGATTAAAAGTATAAAAATAAGCGAACATAAAGCACTAAGGATTAAGGATTTTACGGCGATAAAAGCGGCTATTTTTTGCTTAAATTTCGCATAAAGCCATAAGGAAAAAAGCTTTTGCAAGCCAAAGGGTAAAAGCCCTATGAGATAGGATATTAAAACATAAGCCGTAATCACGCTATCTTCGTGGGTAAAATTCCCCCTTTCAAATAAAAGCTTAGAAATTTCTAAAGCAAACACAGAACCTATAACACTAGAAACTATGAGTAAAATGCTTAAAATCGCCAAGGCTCTTTGCATAAATTTCAAGGCTAAATTTTCTTGTTCGCTTTTTAGATGTTTTAAAATTTTTGGAAAAGAAACCTGAGTTAAGGCAATGGCAAAAAGTGCCAGAGGAAGCTGAAAAACGCGGTTAGCATAATAAAGATAAGAAATACTCCCACTCATTAAAAAACTAGCTATGGTGGTATCTAAAAGTGAGCTAAACTGAGTCGCAGAAGAGCCTAGCACTCCGTGAAAAAAATTACTATAAAAGCCTTGTAATTTCGCCTTGGCTCTTTTAAATTTCACGCTTAAAACCATAGCACGAATGACAGGATTATTTCTTAAAACAAGCAAATGCAAAATAAGCTGTGCTACCCCGCTTAAAACCGTGGCATAAGAAAAATAATAAAGTGTATTTTGGGGAGCATTTTTATCCACAAAAAAAGCAGCTATGACTATGCTTAAATTAAATAAAGCCGCAGAAAAAGAAGTGATAAAAAATTTCTGCCTATAATTTAAAATCGCTCCTAAAAAAGTAACCAAAAAAATAAAAAATAAATACCAAAAATTAATCGCCACTAAAGGTGCTGCTAAGGCTATGGTATGGGCATTAAAACCAAAGGCAAAAAGCTTGGTAAAAAAAGAAGAAAAAAAACTGACTAAAAGGCAAAATAAAAATACTATAAGGCTAAATTGCGTCATTACACTAAGGCAAAAAGCTCCCTTTTTTTTCGCTTTTACGAAATTAGGTAAAAAACTTTGCCCAAAGGCACCTTCTGCAAAAATCCTTCTAAAAAAAGCAGGCATTTTTAAGGCTACAAAAAAAATATCACTATAAAGCCCTGCTCCTAAAAAAAGGGCTATTAAAACATCTCTAGCAAGTCCTAAAATCCTTGAAAATAAAATCCCCAAAGCATTAATAATAAAATTTTTAAATACTAAACTCTTCATTTAAATTTTTCATAGTTTTAAAATACAAAGGCAACATTTTAACTAAAATTGATTAAAAATTGACTATAATTACTTTCTTAATTTTTTACAAGGGGAAAGTTTTGGTTTTGGATGAAAAAATTATTGTCTATACAGAAAATCCCGCTCGTGAGCTTTTAAGCACAGCTTCAAGAACTCATCTTAACTTAAATGAGCTTGATTTTAATTTATTAGCCTTTTCCACTCAGTATCGTTTTGGGGATGGAGAATGGAAAAAAATTTCCGAAAAGGATTTAACGCTTTTTGATAAGGATGAAATTTTTTTAAAAAATGATTTACAAATCAAACAAGAATACAAAATAGAAATTTTTCATAGTAAAGAACCCGGTCAAATTTCTCAAGCTGTTAAATTAATAGCCAATAAAAATTTAACCAAAATAGTCGCACAGATTGATTTTATGGATTTAAATTTTTATGAAAAGCTCCCCCTAGAACTTTTGCAAAATATCTATAAAAAAATGTTAAAGCTTAAATTCCTAATCGGCATTCGCATTTTTGATTTTAAGAAAATTTTGATTTCTTTTTGCAATCAGCACAAAAACCAAGCCTTAAACAAAACCATCCAAATCGTTGTAGCACAGGGTATTGAACCTGTGGAAAGTCAAGATGAGTCTTTAATCTTAGTTTATAAAGAAAAAACGAAAAATTACACTATGGACGAAAAGCGTTCAGGTATCATTGTGGTTGATGAAAATGAAGTGGTTTTAAGGCACACCAAAGCCAAGCAAGGTAGAGAAGGCAAGGACTTAAATTTGCATACTTTAAAGGTTTTAGTAGCCAATGAAAAAAAAGTTACATTTTCTTGTTCTTCAGCCTTTAAACAAGTCGAACAAGAAGAATACACCGAATATTTAGCCTTAAAAAAAGGTTTTGTGGTGGAAAATGCAGCCAGTTTTGACATTGCCAATGAGCTTGATTTTCAGGAAGTGGAATTTAAAAAGGTAGGAGTGATTAAAGCTGGACTTGATAAGAATGTGAAGATTAATATCAACTTCGTTTCAGAATTAAAAGACGCCGTAAATTCGGGCGTAGAAATAGAATGCGAGGAATTAAATATAAACGGAAGTGTAGGAAGCAATACCCAGCTTAAGGCTACAAAAATGAAAATCGAAGGCACTACGCATTCTAAGGCTAAAATGAGTGCTAAAGAAGCCTATATAAAAACCCACAGGGGCTTTGTAGAAGCTGAAATTCTAAACATAGACTTGCTTGAAGGTGGAACGGTTAAAGCCAAAGAAGTAAAAATCAAAAAAAGCTTAGGTGGAAACATACAAGCGGATAAAATTTATATAGAAGATTTAGAGAGTAATAATACTTGTATATTTTTTGAAAACTCTACCATAGAACGCATGAAAGGAAGGAATAATAAATTTAATGCCAAAGTAAAAATGAAGGATAAAAACTATGATGAAGAATTTAAAACCTTAGAAGAGCAAAGTGCCAAATTAAGCCGCAAACTAGATAAAATCAAAGCCTTCATAAAAGCGAGTAAAAATACAATTTCAAGTCTTGAAAAAACAATGACAGAGCTTAAAAATAGCGGACAAAAAATTCCCGCAGGGTATGAAAAAGCACTTAAAAATTTTTCTTTGCAAAATCAAGAACTTGCTAAATTGCAAAACGAAGAAAAACAAATTCTTGAGCGAAAAAAAGCTTTGCAATTAGAATTAAGCCATTTGCAAGAACTGCTTTTTAAAGCCAATTTTATCAACAAAAGTGGCAAATGGACGGATATGAATGAGCTTAGATTCTCACTCTTAGAGCCTAAAGAAGAGCTTTTTTTCTCTTCTTTACAAAGCGAAAATGCTAGGGTTATAGGCATAGAAAAAATCATGCAAAACAATAAAGAAAGCGTGCAAATATACAAAAAACTCAATTACGAAGAAAAGGATATACAATGGTTGTCGCCATCGAAGGAATAATCACAAAAAAAGAACCTACTTTTATTATCATCAAATGTGCTAGCGGTTTAAGCTATGGGGTATTTATCTCTCTTTTTTGTTCTGCTAAAATTCATTCCCAAGAAAAATACGAGCTTTTTATCACTCAAATCATCAAAGAAGATTCTAATAAATTTTATGGTTTCTTAGATAAGGATGAGCAAAAAATGTTTGAAATGCTTTTAAAGGTCAATGGAGTGGGTGCTAATACTGCTATGGCAGTATGCTCTAGCCTTGATGTGAATTCTTTTTACAAGGCTTTAAGTTTAAATGATGAGAGTGCGTTAAAAAAAGTGCCCGGAATCGGTGCTAAAAGTGCAAAACGCATTATACTTGAACTTGCAGATGCAAAAAATAAGCTTGAAAATGTAAGCGATGATAAAAGCGAGGCTTTAGCAGCCTTAATAAGCTTGGGCTTTAAACAGGATAAAATTTTAAGCGTCTTAGCTAGCTGTCAAGCAACAAGCACAAGCGAACTCATCAAAGAAGCTCTTAAAAAACTAGGATAAAGGAAAAAAATGAATTTTGCAATACTTTTTGGTGGAAATTCTTATGAACATGAAATCAGCATAGTCAGTGCCGTGGTGCTTAAAAAAGTCATCAAGGAAAATTTAAAATTTATTTTTTGTGATGAAGAAAGAAGATTTTATCATATTTTGAGTGAAAAAATGAATTCTAAAACCTTTAGTACCAAAGCTTATAAAAAAGAAAAAGAACTTTTTATAAAGCAAGGGGGCTTTTTTAGCAAGGCTTTTTTAAAAGAAGAAAAATTAGAATGCGAATGTATCATCAATCTCATTCATGGCAAGGACGGCGAAGATGGAAAAATTGCCGCCTTGCTTGAGTTTTTTGGAGTGAAATTCATAGGTCCTAGACTCGAAGCTAGTGTATTGTCTTTTAACAAGGAACTTACCAAACTTTATGCGAAAAATGCTGGAGTAAAAACACTTGATTATACTATGTTAAGAAAGGAGCAAGACTCTAAAGAAAAGCTTATTTTTCCTTGCATTATAAAACCTGCAAGATTAGGCAGTAGTATAGGCATTAGCATAGTAAAAGATGAAAAGGATTTAGAATACGCCAAAGATGTGGGCTTTGAACTAGATAGCGATATACTAGTAGAAGAATTTAAAAGCGATATTAAAGAATACAATCTTGCAGGATGCATGATAGAAGATGAGTTTGTTTTTTCCATCATAGAAGAGCCGAAAAAAAAGGAATTTTTAGATTTTAACCAAAAATATCTTAGCTTTTCAGGAAATACTGAACTTATAGAGGCAAAGTTAAGCGAAGAATTAAAAGAAAAGCTTAAAAGTAGCTTTAAAAAAATTTACAATCCTTTGTTTAAGGGAGCTTTGATTCGTTGTGATTTTTTTGTGCTGGATAATGAGGTTTATCTTAATGAAATCAACCCAAATCCCGGCTCCCTAGCCCACTATCTTTTTAAAGATTTTAACGCCACCTTAGACGCTTTAGCCAAGCAAATTTCGCTTGAAAAAATGATAAAAATCAATTATAACTTCCTTCATTCCATTAACGGACAAAAAGGAAAATTATAAGCTTTTAAGTCAAAATACGCTAAATTATACATAAAATTTAGCGTATTTTAGGAAAGATTAATGCTCTCTTTTAAACAAGATGAAATTTACACCGCCACCGAAGTGGTAAGAAATTTTAGTCCCATTATGGAAAAACTTAAAAAAAGTGAAAGTGGAAAAATCGTTATTTTAAAAAATAACAAATTTGAAGCTGTGATGTTAAATATGAAAGAATTTGAACGCTTACAAAATGCTATGCAGCTTTTAGAAAATATCTACAAAAACCAAAAGGCTTAAAATGGCACAAACAGAGCTTGATTACAAGCATAAAACTTACCAAATTTCTTATGAAATTTTAGGCGATTTTTCCTTGCCACAAATACTTATTTTACACGGCTGGGGTGCAAATAAAGAGCTGATGAAGCAAAGCTTTTGCTCTCATTTAAAAGAATTTTGTCAAATTTATATGGATTTAGCAGGTTTTGGAAATTCAAGCGTGGAAGAAATTTTAAACACTCAAGATTATGCAAAGATTACAGAGCTTTTTTTAAAACAAAAAAATTTTAATATTCGCTTTTTTATGGGACATTCTTTTGGGGGCAAGGTTGCTACTTTGCTCGCAAAGGAAAAAGATACGCTCATCTTGCTTTCGAGTGCGGGAATTTTGGCTAAAAAATCCCTAAAAGTGCGTTTTAAAATCCGCATTTTTAAATTTTTAAAGCTTTTGGGTTTGGGAAAATTTTATCGCTATTTTGCTAGTAAAGATGGGGCAAATCTTAGCCCTATTATGTATGAAAGCTTTAAAAGAGTTGTGGATGAAGATTTTAGTGAAATTTTTGCCAAGCAAAAGGCAAAAAGCCTTATTTTTTGGGGAATTAGCGATAGTGCCACTCCTTTAAAAAGCGGAAAAATGATTCATACTCTCATTGCAAATAGTCAGTTTTACCCTCTAGAAGGGGACCATTTTTTCTTTTTAAAACACTCAGCTTTCATAGCTGAAAAAATCAAGGAAAGTTAAATGCTTATCAATGCTTTTTATTTTATCAATTCTTTATTTTTTAATTTTTGCATAGCCTTTTATCTTATGAGTGCTTTGCAATGGTATTCTTACAAATTTAAACGCGTATTTTTTCACTATCACAAACCCTTGTGGCATTTGTATTTTTTGTTTATTCCTTATTTTTTCTTCTTAACTTTTCCTTTATACTCTTTAGTGTATTTTGCGTTTATACATGGAGTGATTTTGTATTTTTGGAATAAAGGCATAGATAAAAAGCTTGTTTTTACAAGTAAAATCAAATGGTTTTTTGTTTTTGTTTTTGTTTATAATGCTATTTTTGCCATTCTTGCCTTGCGTTTTTCTTTTCTTTTTAATCTTCTCACCCTGCCCTTTGCTTTATTTAGCCTTAAAATTTATGAATTTTTTACAAATTTATATTATAAAAAACAAGCCAAAGAGAAATTAAAAGCCAATCAAAATTTAAAAATCATACTCATTACAGCCAGTTTTGGCAAAACGAGCATAAAAAATTTTCTCTACGAACTCTTAAAAGATGATTTTAAGACCTACAAAACACCGCGTTCTGTAAATACCCTACTAGGCATAGTCGCTGATATTAATGCGAATTTAAGCAATGAAACGCAAATTTACCTAGCTGAAGCAGGAGCAAGGCTTAGGGGCGATATAGATGAAATCACGCGTTTTTTAGAACCCCATATTAGCATAGTAGGAGAAATAGGCAATGCACATTTAGAGTATTTTAAAAGTGTTGAAAATATTCGCTTAAGCAAACTTGAAGCCTTAAATTCTAAAAGACTCAAAAAAGCTTTTTTGCATACTAGCACTCAAAAGGAAGAAAATGATATGCTAAGCCTTTATGATAATAAATTAAGCTTTATTCATTCAAGTCTTGAAGGTTTGGAATTTAAAATGCAAATCGATGGGCAAATATATGGCTTTAAAAGTCAAATTTTAGGGGAATTTAACGCTCAAAATCTTTGCGTTTGCATACTTTGTGCGGCTTTTTTGGGTGTAAAAATAGAAAAAATTCAAAAGCAAGTTTCGCAAATAACTTCCGTAGAACATCGCTTACAAGTGCTTTCAAAAGAACCTAAATTCATCATAGATGATGGATTTAATGGAAATTTTAAGGGTATGAGTGCAAGTTATAGGCTTTGTAAAAATTATAAAGGACGCAAGGTTTTAGTAAGTCCGGGCATAATAGAAGTAAGCAAAGAAGAAAACATAAAACTTGCTAAAATCATCAACGAATGCTTTGATTTTGCCATCATTAGTGCTGGGGTCAATGCTGAAATTTTTAAAAGAGAATTAAAAATTCCAACTATTATTTTAAAGGAAAAAAGCGAACTTATACAAACCCTAGCCAAAGAGACTAAAAACGGGGATTTGATACTTTTTTCAAATGATGCACCTAGTTTTATGTGATTTTAAGTCCGTCATTGTGAAGGGTCTAACCCTGCCCGTTATTGCAAGAAGTTACCCGACTTCGTGGCAAACTCTGTGTTTGTCATTGCGAAATTTGATTTAATCAAATTGAAGCAATCTGCTTAAATTTTTTAGTATAGATTGCTTTTGGCGACAAGTCGTCTCGCAATGACGAAGATTACCACGCTTTAGGGCGTAAAGCTCGTAATGACGGATACTCTTGTAATAACAAGTCAAGCTAAAACAATTTCTAATTTAAACCCTAGTCTGACTTAAAAGGTTGTTTAATCTATCCATTATGGAATCAGCATAAGAATCTATAGTGCTAGGTTTTGCTTTCCAGCCATTAGCAAGAGCTTGTTTAATCTCAGCATCTAAAGCCCAGTTACCTAAAGCTTGTCTAGGAGTTATGCCTTTATCATACATATAAAGTTCTCCTTCTAATTTACCTTTGCTAAGCAAATTTTTAAATAAATTTTTAAAATCAATCTTACTTGTCATAATATCACTTATATCTACGCTAGTAGTTGAAAAACTTTCCTTAGCCATAGCTTTATTATAAGCTTCTATGGTTGGATTAAGTGTGGTTTTTGGACTCTCAACAGGTTGTCCATTTTGAGATTTTAAAAAACTCATAAATAAAGCTTCTTTAGAATAACTTCCATCTTCATTTTTTGGATAAAATGACATATCAGGATTAAACTGCCAATCTTCACCCTTAGAAACATTTTTAATTTCTTCTAGGGACAAGCCTAAAGTTTTAGGCAATAATCCATCAATCATATATCCTGAATCAACCCAAAGGTCATCGGCTTCTTTTGCTTGTTCAGGGGTTTGATAAACATTTGAAATTAAAGAATTTGAAAAATCTTTTAAACCTGTAATATTCATTCTATTGCTTGGATTATTAAAGTCCATCCATTGCGTTCCACTTACACCATAACCCTTAGGCATAGAGTTTATATCTGCTTCAGTGAAACTACTTTTATCACTTGGAAAGCTTTGATTTAAAGCATTAGAAAAAAGATTATAGTATTGTTTTATGGTTTCAGCCATATCTATGTTTGTATAGTATTCACTTACACCAAAGTATTGTTTATCATATAAAACATCAGGTCTATTTTCAGCAGTCTTTTTAATCTCATCTAAAGTAGATTTATGTATCTTAAAATCTTCAGGCAATCCTGCAGCTTTGTTAAAATCACTTCCCATATAGCCATCTTTATTTACACTATAACCATAGGCTGTATTAGTGGTAGTGCTTAAATCAGCTTGTTTGTATTTTAGAGTATAAATAGAGTTTTTAAATTCACTGGATATATCATAATTAGGAGAATTTGTTTTACTACTTGTACTAAAATTAGTGTTATTGCTAGTATTTGTTGTATTAGTAGAATTTAATGCTTCACTTCTTGCTAGAGTTTGTGAATTTTTACTTTCTATATCGCTTAATTTACTAGCATTTTGTTTTAAAAAAGCATTAGCAAAACTTATTTTAGAATTTTCTTTACTTTCTTTATTAGCTTTACTTTGTGAAAGTATGGAAGTATAGTTTGAATTATCATTGATACTAAAGATACTCATATTTTTTCCTTTAATATTAGATTGCTTCGTTTCACTCGTAATGACGAGAGAAAATATTATCTCTGACAATAAATTAATAAGCAAATTCTGTTCCATTTTGAAGTGAAATGAAGAAGGAAAAAGTAGAGTTTAGTATCTGCTTTGAGTAGAGCAAAGCCAAGCACTATCCAAGATACTTTGCTACTTAAAGCATCAACTTTTAGCGACAAAGACAAATGAAGCTAGAGCCTATTGCAAGGCATTTAAAAAAGCATTTGTAGCAAAGTGGTGTTTTGTATTATCAATATAGCCCATCACCGGGTTAAAGGCACTAACATTCCATCGTATAATTTTTGATAAATTGCATCGCCGCATAGCTTTTTAGCCAATTCCAAGCCAAAAAGAATTGCCGTAGCTGGACCTGCTGAAGTGATGACATTTTTATTTACAACAACTGCTTTATTTACGCGATTTGCATTAAGCCCGACTTCACAACCGGGATAGCAAGCAAATTCGCCTTCTAAAACACCTGCCGCATTTAAAACTATGGGAGAAGCACAAATTGCAGCGACAATTTTTTCTTCGCTGTGAAGTTTTTTGATTATACTTAAAATAGCATCTGAGTTTTTAAGATTCATCATACCTTCAAAACCCCCTGCCAAGGCAATACCATCTAGGGTTTGTATATCAACATCTTGCAAAGAACAATCCGCTTTTATACTAATACCATTAGCACCTTTTACGAGTAATTCATCATTTAACGAAGCTATGATAACTTCCAAATTTCCGTCCGATTCGCCTGCACGCTTTAAAACATCTACAATACCTATAAATTCAGCCTCTTCAAAACCAAACGCTAAAGGAACCAATACCTTTTTACTCATTCTTATCTCCTTTTTTAAATTTTTTAAATCTTTCTTCTTTTTCTTTATTTTTCTGTGTCATTTGACGGTTAAAACCTATTACCAAAAAAAGCATTAAAAATACAAAAATACTCGTTAAAATAAAATCTAAAATTTCCATAAATAACCTTGTTTTAGGAAATTCTAACACATTTTTATAAATCTTTAGAGAAAATTCAAAGATAATTCTATAAAATCTAGTTTTTTAAATAACTTCTTTAAAAGGTTTAAAATTGAATCAAAAAAATATAAGAATTTTTGTTTTCTTTGTGATTATTATTCTGTGGGGATATTTTTCTTTTCCCATAGAAATATTAAAAATTCAAGACCCTAGTGGAGCCGTAAGCTATGGCTACACAGAAAATGCGAAAGCTTATTTAAAAAGCTATCTTATCACGCTTATACTAACCATTTGTGCTGTGATTATCGGTGTGATTGTTGGTTTTAGTTTGGCTATTTTACGCTTTGGTAAATTTAAGACGCTTAATTTCATCATAGATGAGTATATAGACATTATACGCGGAACACCTGTGATTTTACAACTTATGATTTTTGCCTTTGTGATTTTTACTTTTATTGATAATCTTTATGCAGCCATCCTTGCCCTAGGGCTTAATAGTTCTGCCTATATAGCCGAAATTGTAAGAAGCGGGATTAATAGCGTAGATAAGGGACAGATGGAAGCTGCAAGAGCTATGGGACTTGATTATAAAACCTCAATGAAAGAAATCATACTTCCTCAAGCTACTAAAAATATCTTACCTGCATTATCCAATGAATTTATTTCTTTGTTTAAAGAAACTTCGGTTGTGGGATTTATTAGCGTCATTGATATTACTATGCAAAGTCAAAGTTTGCAAGCCGTGCTTTACAATCCTAAGCCCATTATTTTTACTGGACTGGTTTATTATGTTAGTGTAAAAATTTTTAGCTTTCTTGCAAAGAAACTTGAACTTAGGATGAATAAAAATGATTAAAATTAAAAATTTACAAAAAAAATACGGAGCCTTAGAGGTTCTAAAAGATATCAATACTACTATTTCAAAGGGTGATATTGTAGCCATCATAGGTCCAAGTGGGGGCGGGAAAAGCACATTTTTACGCTGTATTAACCTTTTAGAATTACCAGATAGTGGAGAAATTTTAATCAAAGGACAAAATATACTAGATAAAGAAACCAATATCAATGCTATCCGCCAAAAAGTCAGTATGGTTTTTCAGCACTTTAATCTTTTTACTAATAAAAATGTGATGGAAAATTTATGCCTAGTTCCTATTAAAACAGGAATTTTAAACGAGGAAGAAGCTATAAAAAAAGCCAAAATGCTCCTTGCTAAAGTGGGTCTAGGCGATAAAGAAGAAGTAATGCCGCATAAGCTTTCTGGTGGTCAAAAACAACGCATTGCTATCGCAAGAAGTTTGATGATGAATCCTGATGTTATCTTGTTTGACGAACCTACTTCAGCCCTAGACCCTGAAATGATAGGCGAGGTTTTAAGCATAATGAAAGAACTTGCAAAAGAAGGTTTAACTATGCTTGTAGTAACTCACGAAATGGGCTTTGCGAGAAATGTGGCTAATCGTGTATTTTTTATGGATAAGGGTCAAATTGTTGTTGATGCCCATCCTAAAGAAGTGTTTGAAAATCCTAGCAATGAAAGATTAAAAGAATTTTTAAATAAGGTTTTAAATCATTAATTCATAAGCCAAAAAAGGCTTATGAATTTTAATCCCAGCACTCGGCGTTTTTGATTCCAAGTTTGCTAGCATTAAATTTAGGATTAATTCCAGCTTTTTGTTGTGCATTAAAATCTTTTAGAACTTTATTGACTATACCGCCTAGAAGTAGTAA
Source organism: Campylobacter parajejuni (assembly GCF_046764905.1). Classification (NCBI taxonomy): domain Bacteria; kingdom Pseudomonadati; phylum Campylobacterota; class Epsilonproteobacteria; order Campylobacterales; family Campylobacteraceae; genus Campylobacter; species Campylobacter parajejuni. The sequence continues at coordinate 93,838 of NZ_JBKORB010000003.1, read as the reverse complement.
AGATATAATATTTGTTGTTGCCATAAAAGCCATAGTTAAGTCGGCTAAATTCCAAGCAAGTTTTAAATCCATTTGTGAGCCTGCGAAAATCATAGCTACTGCTGTAACTCTAAATAAATTCATAGCAAATTTAGAATTAGTCAAATACTTGACATTGGCCTGAGCGTAATAGTAATTTCCTATCAAAGAAGTTATAGCAAAAAGAACAATAGCTATGGTAATAAAATGAATTCCAAGACTGCCATAATATTCACGCATAGCTTCTTGAATCAAAGGCATTCCACCGCTAATTTTGCTTTCGCCAAGTCCTAAATACGCCATAGAAAAAAGAACCAAAAATCCCGAACTTGTGCAAACTATAACATCAATCAAAACTGAAAAAGCCTGAATAATACCTTGTTTAGCCGGATGACTTGTTAATGCGGCTGCAGCTGCATTAGGTGCCGAACCCATTCCTGCTTCATTTGAAAAAAGCCCTCTTTTAATCCCTATAACCAAGGCAGAACCAGCAAAACCACCAAAAATAGCTTCAAAATCAAAAGCATTTTGTAAAATCATATGAACCACAGAAGGAATTCTGTCAAAATTAATTAAAACGGCAATCACAGAGAGTAAAACATAAGCTAAAGCCATAAAAGGAACAATCAAAGAGCTGACTTTGCCTATTTTAATATGATGAGAAAAGAACATCCAAGCACCAAAAATAGTCAAAACAACTCCAATAACCACAGGCCAAGAACTAGACGCAAAATCAACGCTAGCGTTTGGATTTAACATATCATAATAAATTTTAAAAGACGAAGTCATAGTTTGACTTTGAAGTCCATTAAAACCATAAGCATAAGTAATAATAAGTATAAAAGCGAAAAAAGCTCCAAAAAAATGCGAACCTAAAGCTTTTTTTATGTAATAAGCCGGTCCACCCTTAAATCCGCCTGTATCGTCCTTTGATTTATAAACCTGAGCCAAAGTGCTTTCAGCAAATGCTGAAGCTCCTCCAAAAAACGCCATAACCCACATCCAAAACAAAGCACCTGCTCCACCTGTGGCTAAAGCCAAGGAAATTCCAGCAATATTTCCTATGCCAACCCTAGAAGCAGTCGAAATCATCAATGCTTGAAAAGGTGAAATATGCTCTTTAGTATGGGCTTCATTTTTTTCTGTAAGTATTTTAAATACAGAACTTAGCATGCGAAACTGAACAAAGCGAGTTAAAAAGCTACAATAAAATCCACAAATAATAAGTAAAACCACCATTATAATGTCTGTATTTGGGACAATTTTATTGGCTATAATATCAGATGCTTTATTAGCAAAATTTAGCACAATATCTAAATTCATCTAAACTCCTCAAAAAATAATGTAAGCTTTTACTTTAGCATAAATTTCATAAAAAAGGACTTTATAGTCGCATTTGTTTTGTGTCATTGTATTTGCTTAAAACTCTTAAGGAGTAAAGTGGTTAAAATTCTGCCTTAAAGCCTCATAGGAGATTATACCCACACTGGTAGCCAAATTTAAGCTTCTTCCGCAAGATTTCATGGGTATGGTTATGGCATTTTCAGGATTTAAGTGCATTAAATTTGTAGGCAAACCATAGCTCTCACTTCCAAAAAACAAAAAATCTTCCTTTTGAAATTTTACATCAAAATAGGCTTTTTGACTTTTCGTTGTAGCAAAGAAAAAACGCTTCTTATGAAGGATATTTGCCTTTAAAAAATCTTCAAGGCTTTCCCAAATCACAATATCCAGTTTATCCCAATAATCAAGCCCTGCTCTTCTAACAGCCTTTTGTGAAATATCAAAAACTAGGGGTTTAATGATATGAAGCTTAAAACCAGCGTTGAAACACATTCTGCCTATGCTACCTGTATTTTGTGGAATTCTAGGATGGACTAAAACTATGTTAAACATCTATGTTCTTTGTCTATACCAGCACTCTTTGTATGCTAGGATGGAGTTTGACTAAAATTTCATAAGGAATGGTGTTGAAAAAATCAGCCCAAATATTGGCATCATCAAAAACGCAAAGCTCTTCGCCTGAATTTTCACAAGAAAAACTATCCATTGACATTTTTCCAAGCATTGTTTTTCCATTTCCAAGCCTGAGTTTTCCTTTGCCATTATAACGAAAAAGACCATCACTATAACCTAAATCATAACTTGCTACTTCTAAATCCTTCTTAGCAGTAAAAACTCCGCCATAACCTATACTCTGCCCTTTTTTTAGCGTTCTTTGACTTAATTTATACGCATATAAACTTAAAACTTTTTTTAAATTTAAAGCCCCGTAACCAAACTGAATAAGCCCAACCCTACAATACTCATCATCAGGCAATTTAGCTCTAAATAAAGCAGCGGAATTGTAGGAGTGGAATAATAGATTAGAATGGTATTTTTTTGCCAACTCTTTAGCCTTTTGAAAATTTTCTCTTTGGATAAAAAAGCTAGCACTCATCTCATCAGCACTAGCAAAATGAGTAAGCAATCCCGTGAGTTTTAATTTATAATACTCAATAAGTCCTAAAGCACACTCTAAATCTTCAACGCAAATTCCATTACGGTGCATACCTGTGTCTATTTTAAGGTGTATTTTTGTGTTTTGCTTGTAAGTTTTAATTTGAGAAATATCATTTAGAGCATAAATGAAATTAGGATTTTCCTTGCCGTGTGGGCGGTGCGAAAGGATTAAGATATTTTCAAAAAAATCTTTAAGCTCCCTTGCTTCTTCTTCGCTTTTTACAGCAACAAAAGAGATGCCCAAATTTCTAGCCAAGGGGGCTAAAAGCTTAGCTCCGTGTCCATAGGCATTATCTTTAAATACGCAAATAACTCTCTTAAAGCCTCCTACTTTCTTAGCAATTTGCCTTAAATTATACTCATAAGCTTTTTGATTGATTTTAATTATAGCCATTACTGCTCTGCTAGAATTTTCATTTTGCCTTTGCTGTCTAATTTCACATATAATATTTTATCGCCTCTAAACTGATAATTTTTAGTGTAATAATCCTCAAAAAATGAAATTCTATACATAGTTTCATTTTCTAAATTAGGATAAGGACTGATATTAATGTCTGAAAATTTGATTTTCTTATCTTCTTTGCGAGAAAAAATAGTTTTTTTCATTGAGGCAAATTGCTCAAATTTCGTTTTATCAAAGCGTCTAAATTCTTGCTCATCATAAAAATTTAAATAAGCATTGACATCATTATTTGTCCAAGCGAGTTTCCAAGCAAAAAGGTCAGCCAATAAACCTGCTATTTGTTCTTTTGTAGCCCTGACTTTTTCCTTTTCTTCTGTCATTACAAAAACTTTTTTATCTTTGACAACTTGTGCGAATACTTCTAAATTTTTATTAAATAAGGCTATACAACCCCTAGTTTTAAACTCATCAAGTCTAGAGCCATCTAAAGGATAGCCGTGTATCCAAATGCCTCCACCTGTTCTTCCTTGCACCTTATCAAGCAAATTGGGATAAGTCGTAGCAAAGGCAAAAGGCCCATAATAAGGATCGCCCGGATTAAATTTACGTCCTAACTCATAAAAACCCACAGGAGTTTTTAAATCCCCTTCTATTTTTTTATCACCCATAAGGCCTGTGATGACTTCTTTTTGCTCAAAATCCTTTTTTATTTTCCCATCTTCATAAGAATAAACGCGAAGAATTTTATCCGTTTTATTTGTAAGCACGATAGCAACATTATCATCATAGTATCCAAGCGAAATGTTTTTATCTCCTATTTCGCCAAGCCAAAAATCCTTATTTGTCAATTCTTTTTCAATCGCTATACCAACAGCATCTAAACCTTGATTGAGATAAATTTTAACTAGGTCTGAAGCGTGAAGCATTATTGAAGAGAATGCAATGAATAAAGCAAGTCGTTTTAACAATGTTTTTCCTTAGAATTTTAAAGTTTTTTAAGTAAAAAATGTTCGTGATTATAATATTTTTTTTCTTAAAAAATATTAATTAGCGAGTTTATTTATGATATAATTTTAACAAACTATAAAAGGCTTGTTTTAAAAGGTTGTCTATAATGATAAAATTTTTCTCAGGAATATGTTTTTTAGGTGTTTTATTCTTAGCTTTTTATGCGTTATACGATAAAAAGAAAGAAAATATATTTAGTTTAAGCACGTGTCAGCCTTTAAGCTGTGATTTAAATTTAAAAGATTGCGTTTTTTCTTTTAATAATAAAAACATTGAGGTTTCAGCCTATCCAAAGCCTATTGAAATTTTTAATAAAACTGCCATTAAAGTTAAAAATTTTCCACACTATTCCAATTTAAAAATCAAAATTTATAGTTTAAATTCCTATATAGGCGATATTATTCCTGAATTTGATATGGTTAATGATGATATTATTATCAATTTTACAGGCAAAAGCATTACAGATGATTCTAGGTTTAGAGTTGAATTTCTAAACAATAATACCCCTACTGGTTTTTTCTTTGATTTTGATATTACTATGCAAAAGAATTTCCATACAGCAAACAACACGCCTTGAAAAATTCATAAAAATTTGTATCAAAATGGAAATATTTTTTGATATAATAAACAAATATTTAATACTATTAAAATAAGGATGCAAATATGAAAAAAATTCTAGTTTTAAGCACTCTTTTTACTCTAGGTCTTTGGGCTAATGATATAGAAATAAAAAATGCTTTTGTCAAACAGACTCCACCACACGCGCAAAATAGTGCTATTTTTCTTACCATCTACAACAACACAGATAAAAACATTGCTTTGCTAAATGCCAAAAGCGATATAAGCGATATAAGCGAACTGCATACCCACACACACAAAGATGGAAAAATGATGATGGAAAAGGTTTCTAAAATCATCATAAAAGCTCATTCAAGCACGGAGCTTAAATCAGGAAGCTATCATATTATGCTTTTAAAACTAAAAAAACCTATTGATAAGGATACAAAGGTAAATTTGAATTTAGAATTTGACAATCACAAAACCATAGAATTAAAAAATATTACTTCCAAAGAATTTTAAAAAATGAAAAAAATCGCTTTTATTTTAGCTTTTGCTGTTGTTATTATCTTATCTTATCTTATCTTTGATTTTTACACATTAAAAGACTCTCAAAAAGCGATAAAAACGGATTTATCCATCCCGTTACTTTGCGACCTTAATATTCAAGATTGCAAGTATAATTTTAAGGGTAGAGAAGTTTTAATCTCTTTAAATCCCAAACCCTTACAATCCTTAGATGTTACAAATTTAAAGGTTGTAAATTTGGGAGATTATAAAAATTTAGGCATTAAAATTTATGGACTAAATATGTATATGGGCGAAATTAAGCCTAAGATACACCCCTTAAATTCAACAGATTATGAAAGCAAGATAGTTCTTGCAGCTTGTGTTTTGGATACTATGCGTTTTAGAGTTGAATTTATGGATAATGATAAACCTATAGGTTTTTATTTTGATTTTGAGCTAAAAAAATGAGAAAAAATATTTTTATATCTGTCTTGCTTGTTTTAGCTTTTATTTTAGCTCTTGGGCTTTTTTTGAAAATTGGGCAAAATCCTTATGATTTTTCTCTAAAATCAAGTTTCAAAGAACAAACCACTCTTAAGGATTTTAAAGGAGATAAGCTTATTATTTATTTTGGATATACCTATTGCCCTGATATTTGCCCAGCAACCCTTAGTTTGGTGGGCAAAATTCTAAAGCAAATCAACAATCCTAATGCCCATATTCTTTTCATTTCGTTGGATCCAAATAGAGATAACAACCTAAACAATACAAACGAATGGCTACGATACTTCTATCCCAAAGCCGATGCTTTAATCGCAAAAGACGAAAAGACTCTTCAAAAGATAACAAAACAATATAATGTTCAATATCAAAAAATAGAACTAAATGATTCTTTTATGGGTTATTCTATCGCTCATAGCAACATGCTTTACCTTATTGATGAAAAGGGTCATTTCTACAAAGAATTGAGTGATTTAAACCCTAGTGAAGTTTTTAAAGAACTTAAAGCTTTTCTAAATTCTCAATAACTTAACCAAAAAACGACATTGCTAAAATACTCTATACTAAAAGATATGGTTTTAAAATTTCAAAAAATATAAATAAAATATGAAAATTATAGATAGGTAAAGTTATAAGAAAGGCTAGAAAAATCTAGCCACAAAGTTTTATTTTTTCTTTTTGCCACTTGCTTTTGCAACAGCATCTTTGAGATTTTTGCCTACTTTAAATTTTGCAACTCTTGTAGCAGGAACTTTAATCGTTTTTCCTGTGCTTGGCACTCTAGCTTCTCTAGCAGCTCTTTCTTGAGTTGAAAAAGTACCAAAACCGATAAAACTAATGCTATCGCCCTTAGCCAAAACATCAGTAATAGTAGAAATAACCGCATCAGTAGCAGTAGTAGCGTCTTTTTTTGTTAGCCCAGCTGTTTGAGCAACTAATGAAATGAAATCTGCTTTAGTCATAAAAGCTCCTTTGTTTTAATTGAAACGCCTAATTCTAGCATATTTAAAAAACAATAGCAAGTAAAAAACAGCTTTTTTAAGATTTTTTAGTAAAACTATGCCTTGTTCTATATTTTTCAAATTCCCCGCTCTCATCAATTTCATTGCCTATTTTTTCATAGAGCTTGTAATAAAATTGGACAAATTCTCTACACTCAGGCATAAGGGGAAGAAAAATATTGTCTTTTAATTCGCAAAATTGATTTAAAAATTCTTTTGCGTCAAATCTTAAAGCATAGTGTTTTGCTAAATTGTAATAATTTTTTAGGGTTAGCTCTTTAAATTTTTCATAATGCTCTAAATCGAAATTTACTTTTAACTTATCGTTTTTAAAAAACAAAACTTTACTCTCAAAAAGCAAACTAAGATGAATAAGTCCTTCTGTATAATAAGGCTTAACTTCATCAAGCCTTTGCCACGCAATAAGAGAAACAGCTCTTTTTATAAGCTCGTGAAAAACAGGCATTTTTAAATCATCTTGCTCGTGATAAAAGAAATTGACAAGTCCGCCTGTGGTGGCTTTGTATTCTTCTATATTTTTAAAAAATCCACTTTTATTCATTGATTTTTCACTATCATTAGCAATAAAAAAGATATGACCAAATTCGTGTCCTATGGTCGAAATTTCATAAACTTTTTTCCAAATTTTTTCCTGATGAAACAAAATTTCTCTTCCGTAGTTTAAAAAATCTTTATCAAATACTTCACTAGAAATTTTCATAAAAGGTTTTGTTTTAGCATTTTCATACACAAAATTTACAAAAGCAAAGATTTTTTTACCCGCCATAGAGCTTACAAATTCATCGTTTGGCACTACTTGGGCTGAAAATAAACCCTTAAGCTGGGCTCCATAAAAAATCATAGGAGTGCAAATATAAAGTTGAGTTTTTTCTATGTTGGACAGAACTTCTTTTTTTAAGCTTAAATCTTCAAGTGCCAAATCACTATAAACGCGTTCAAAACTTTCTTTAATTTCTTTGCCAAATTTTAAAGCGTCAAAATCGCTCTCATCTTCTATTCTTATATCCCATTCTAAAGCTACTGCGTGAGTGTAATTATCTTCATAATACTCTAAAGGGTGTCCTACTTGCAAAGGTGATTTTACCTTCATCCAAGCTAATTCAGCTTCTTGCCAAGCCCCTATAATCTTATCTTCATCCTTTTCGCAAAAAGCCCATTTTAATTTCTCAAAATACTCTATATAAGCCTTTTCTTCCTCATTGTCAGCCAATTTTTCAAGCTCATTAATCATATCTTCAAAAGCAAATTTCAATTTTAAAATTTCATTTTCAAAAAATCTTGCATAAGAAACAAATTTCCATAAATTCCCTATCCTAACCAAAACTCCATAACTTCGTTCGCAAATTTCGTTTTGTGGAGTTTTTTGATAAAGCTGATTTTTGCGTAAAAATTCCATAGCATCGTCTAAATTTGAAAATTGCATAGCTAGAATTTTATTATTTTTTTCTATAATCTCTTTGGTCCAAGAAACTTCAAAAATATTCATAATCAAACCTATATTATGCACTCCTTGCACCAAAGACTGATAAAATTCATTTAAAAGTCTTTTTTCTTTTATTTCATTAATCAATTCTTGGTGTTCTTTCTCATAAAATTTTCTAATCTCTTGGTAAAATTTATGCTTTAACTCTGTGATTTTATCTTCTTTAAAATTATTTTTTTTCCACTCTTGGATTAAATTTTCTTCTTTTAAATCAATTAAGCGTCTAAGTATGGCTAAAAAACTTGCTTTATCCTTTTTCAATTCACTTAAGGAAAGTAAAGATTCAAAATATTCACCCCAATCTTTTTTATCTAAAAGCTCATAAAGAGCATTATTTTTTTCCTTATATTTTCTAAGTAAGTTAGCTATTTCTTTAAAATTATTCATACTTTTATTCTCCTTTTTTTACTTTGTTAAATTATAATTCATTTTTTAAAATAAGGAGTAAAAATGAGAGATATGGGCGAACCCAAATTAAAAATTGTAGCTATGCCAAGCGACACAAATCCAGCGGGAAATATTTTTGGTGGATGGATACTTTCACAAATTGATTTAGCAGGAGCTATTGCGGCAAGAGAACTTTCCCCTGAGCGTGTTGTAACTATTTCTATGGATAAAGTGGTTTTCAAAGAGCCTGTTTTCATAGGAGATATAATCTCTTGCTACGCGAAAATTATCAGCGTAGGAAACACTTCCATTAGCGTTGAAGTCGAAGTTAGTGCTCAAAGAGTAGATTCTAAGGGTTGCACTTCTTGCATCAATGTAACTTCGGCTTTAGTTACCTATGTAAGCGTTACAAAAGAAGGGAAGAAAAAAGCTATTAGCGAAGAATTAAAAAGAATTCACGGCTTTTAAAATGCTTAAAGCTTTAGCTTGTGTGATAAAACTTTATCCTTATAGGCTTATCAGCATTTGTTTAAACCACCGCTATTGTATTTTTTCTCTAAACATTCTTTGAAAAATTCTCCCCTAGTTTTTGGGGTTTTTTCAGGATGCTTTTCTCTCATATGTTCTAAATACTTATCATAACTTGAAAGTCCCACCAAGGGATGAAAAAACCTTTCGGCTTTTTCATAGTAAAATTTAACTTTTTTAAACAATTTGTTTGCTATCAAATTTCACATAGGGACTTTCTTTGAGTGGAATTTTTATCTTACCCAGACAAATTCCCGCACAAGAAATTATAACAAGTAGAGTTGTTATCATAAAGAACACACAGAGTATTGAATTTAAAATATTGGCAAATTTAGCCTGAGTTGCCACAGAAATTTCTTTTTGTATTTTTTCTTTTTCTGCTAAATCTGTTAGAGTGGCTAGTTTTTCTTCCAAAGCGATGATTTTGTCATTTTGAATTTTTGCTATAGCTACATGGCTTACAGCATTTGCTACTTTATTGCCTTCTTCATAGGGCATAATTTTTTGAATTCCACCATATAAAGTTGCTGCCAAAACAAAACCCGCAGGCACTAGGGTAACCCAAGTATATTTTGCCTTACCCATTTTTACAAGTATAGCTGTAACAAGAAGCAAAGCCATACCTGCTAACATTTGATTGCTTACACCAAATAAAGGCCAAAGTGTGTAAATTCCACCCTTAGGGTCAATGGCACCCTGATAAAGAAAATACCCCCAACCCGCAACACTCAAAGCAGTTGCCAAAAGTCCAGCTGGAATGCTATGAATATTACCCAAAGGCTTATAAACATTACCCAAAATGTCCTGCACCATAAAACGACAAGCCCTAGTTCCTGCATCTACAGCAGTTAAAATAAACAAGGCTTCAAATAAGATTGCAAAATGATACCAAAAAGCCATCAAATCCACACCACCAAAAAGCTCATGCAAAATCAAAGCCACACCGATAGCAAAGGTAGGCGCCCCGCCTGTTCTTGAAAGTATAGTATGCTCTCCTATATTTGCAGTTAAAGCCGTGATTTCTTCAGGAGTGATACTAAAGCCCCAGTTTGAAATAGTCGCAGCCACACCTGCTACATCTGTTCCTATTAAAGCAGAACTTGAATTTATAGCAAAATAAAGACCCGGATGTAAAATACAAGCACAAATTAAAGCCATAATCGCCACAGCACTTTCCATAAGCATAGAGCCATATCCTACTGCTAAAGCGTGAGTTTCATTCTCAAGCATTTTTGGAGTAGTTCCACTTGAGATTAGAGCGTGAAAACCACTAATCGCACCACAAGCAATAGTAATAAACAAAAAAGGGAAAATTGCCCCAGCAAAAACAGGTCCCGTGCCATCAAAATACTGGGTATTTGCCTTTGGCATTTGTAAATCAGGAGCAACCACCACAATAGCTACTGCCATTACCACAATCACACCGATTTTTAAAAAGGTAGAAAGATAATCCCTTGGAGCAAGCAAAAACCACACAGGCAAAACAGCAGCTATAAAACCATAAGCCATCATAATAAGCGATAGAGTTGGAGCATCTAAAGTAAAAACCTTAGCCCAATAAGGATTAGCCGCAATTTCACTTCCATAATGAATAGCCAAAATCAAAAGCACAAAGCCTATGATAGAAGCCTCACCTACCTTGCCCGGACGCAAAAATCTCATATAAATTCCCATAAAAATAGCAATAGGAATGGTCATCGCAATAGTAAATAAGCCCCAAGGTGATTCAGCTAAAGCCTTTACCACTACCATAGCCAAAATAGCAATGATGATAAGCATAATACCAAAAATAGCCACCATAGCCACGCCACCTGTGAAATTTCCCATCTCATCTTTGATGATTTCACCAAGACTCCTACCTCTTCTGCGAGTGGATATAAAAAGCACGACAAAATCATGCACAGCACCGGCTAAAACACCGCCAACTAAAATCCAAAGCATAGAAGGTAAATACCCCATTTGAGCGGCTAAAATAGGACCTACTAAAGGACCTGCTCCTGCAATGGCGGCAAAATGATGCCCAAATAATACGGTCTTGTTTGTAGGCACAAAATCATGCCCATCATTTTCTACGACTGCTGGTGTTGCACGGTTTTTATCAAGCTCTAAGACCTTATACGCCACAAAACGCCCATAAAACCTATAACCTATCATATAGATACACACCGCAGCAACTACTAAATAAATCGCTGAGACACTTTCGCCATTTTGTAAAGCCAAATAACCAAAACAAATAGCGCCTAAGGCTGCAACAAACAGCCATAAAATTTTAGTACTTAACTGAGTCATACTTCTCCTAGAAAATTTAAGATATATTTAAAAATACCAGATTTATGATAAAAATCTGTTTATTTTTTAGATATTTTTGTAAAAATATATTATTTTGTTTCTTTAAGTAGCATAAATATAAGAAAAGCCTAAAAATATTTTAGGCTAAATAAATAAAGAATTCACACTTTCATTATGATAAACACGGCGTATAACTTCGGCAAAAACAGGAGTAACACTTAAAACTTTGATATTTGATAAATGCTCTTTTAAAGGTATGGTATCCGTTACCACAAGCTCATCTAATGCCCCACTGGCTATTCTTTCATAAGCTTTTCCGCTTAAAACAGCGTGAGTGCAACAAGCCATAACTGATTTTGCACCTTTTTCTTTTAAAGCTTCCGCAGCTTTAACTATAGTCCCAGCTGTATCGATAATATCATCGACTAAAATCACTTCTTTATCTTTTACATCGCCTATGATATTCATCACTTCACTTTCATTAGCTTTTTCGCGACGTTTATCTACAATCACAATATCAAGCCCCAAATGCTTTGCAACACTCCTAGCCCTAGCCACACCCCCTATATCAGGGCTTCCTATAATAGCATTTTTAAAATGCTTAGACTTAATATAATCATTGAAAACTATACTTCCATAAAGATTATCCACAGGAATATCAAAAAAGCCTTGAATTTGTCCTGCGTGCAAATCAATTGTAGCTACGCGGTCAATCCCCGCTGCTTGAATCAAATTCGCCACAAGTTTAGCCGTAATAGGCACTCTAGGATTTGCCTTTCTATCCTGTCTTGCATAGCCAAAATAAGGAATAATAGCCGTGATGGAATTCGCACTTGAACGCCTAAGAGCATCTGTGAGAATTAAAAGCTCCATTAAATTATCATTCGTAGGCACACAGGTGCTTTGTATGATAAAAACATCCTTGCCACGCACACTTTCATCGATTTGAACACTAATTTCTCCATCGCTAAATCTCTTCACCCCTGCATCACTTAAAGGCAAGGAGAGATACTTAGAAATTTGCTTTGCAAATTCCACATTAGCCGAACCTGAAAAAATCTTATAACCTCGCATAAAAAACCTTAGATTTAATTTAAAGGACTAATTCTATTGAAATAAAGATTAAAAACTGCTTGTAATTTTAAATTTATCCCCGCCTTGCGAGGATAAATTTTAAAGTAAAAAATTATAAATAAGAGCCGCCAAGCCTCCGCCCACAATAGGACCTAGCACAGGCACCCAAGCATAAGCCCAGTCGCTTTTTACCTTAAGCGGTAGCATACTTAGCACTAAACGCGGTCCAAAATCACGCACGGGATTGATAGCATAACCTGTGGTTGAGCCTAAAGAAAGTCCTATGACCCATACTAAAATCGCCACGGGCAAAGCCCCTATGCTACCTAATCCAATTTGTGCGCTACTTTGCTCTCCTAAGGAAATACTAGCTCCTGTGATGTGTAAAATCACGAAAATAAGCACGAAAGCACCCACCATTTCACTTAAAAAATTTGAAGAATAATTGCGTATGGCAGGAGCTGTGCAAAAACAAGCTGCCTTAGCACCTTCATCGCTAGTAAGAGCAAAATGGTCTTTATATACAAGCCACACCACAAAAGCTCCTAGCATAGCACCTAAAAGCTCCCCTGCTACATACATAGGCACTAAATTCCACTCTAATTTGCCCGCTAAGGCTAGTCCTAAAGTTACAACAGGATTTAAATGCGCCCCGCTTACTGGACCTGCTACGGTTACACCCACAAAAACAGCAAAAGCCCACGCTGTTGTGATAATGAGCCAATGTCCTCCATCTCCACATTTTGTGCCTTTTAAAACACAAGTTGCCACCACTCCATTACCCAGCAAAATCATCAAAGCTGTTCCAATAATTTCAGCAGTAAAAATACTCATTACAAGCCTCCTTAAATTTTAATGTAACCAATTTAGCGAACTTTGCACAGCCTTGTGCCAAAAATGAAGCATTTCTTTTACTTTCTCTTGCTCAAGCTTAGGACTAAAAAGTCTATCGACTTGCCATTGAGATTTAATAGTATCCACGCTTTCATAATACCCCACAGCTAAAGCTGCCAAATAAGCCGCTCCTAAAGCTGTGGTCTCTATAACCTTAGGACGCACTATGTTAAAATGAAAGATGTCAGATTGTATTTGCATTAAATAATCACTCGCACTCGCTCCCCCATCGACACGAATTTCTTTGCAAGCCTCGCCTAAATCCTTTTCCATTTCCTTAACAATATCATAAACCTGAAAGGCTATGCCTTCTAGCACAGAGCGTGCTATATGTCCATCAGTTGTGCCACGACTTATACCATAAAAAGCTCCCCTTGCATACTGGTCCCAATAAGGCGCTCCAAGTCCGGTAAGTGCTGGAACAAAATATACCCCGCCATTATCTTCAACCGTCGCAGCTAGGGTATTAATATCCGCTGCTGTGCGTATCATCCTAGCACCATCTCTTAGCCATTGCACCGCAGCACCCCCTACAAAAACCCCACCTTCTAAAGCATAGCTTGTTTTGCCCTTAAGCTGCCACGCTATGGTGGTTAAAAGATTATTCTTGCTCTCTATGGCTTGTTCGCCTGTATTCATCAGCAAAAAACAACCCGTGCCGTAGGTGTTTTTAATCATTCCCTTTTCTATGCACATTTGTCCAAAAAGTGCGGCTTGTTGGTCTCCTGCTATACCTGCTATGGGAATTTCGTGATCCACCCAACGCGTAGCACTATATCCATAAATTTCACTAGAACTTTTCACTTCAGGCAACATTGAAGCAGGAATGTCAAAAAGCTCTAAAAGCTCATCGTCCCATTTTAGCGTATGGATATTATAAAGCATAGTGCGACTTGCATTAGAAGGGTCAGTTACAAAGACCTTGCCCTTTGTAAGATTATAAATAAGCCAAGTATCCACGGTGCCAAAACAAAGTTTGCCTTCCTTAGCCTTTTGTCTAGCTCCTGCTACATTATCTAAAATCCACTTTATTTTAGTAGCTGAAAAATACGCATCCACAACAAGTCCTGTTTTAGCTCTAATAAACTCAGCCTTATCTTCTTTAAGTTTATCGCAATAATCAGCCGTGCGTCTATCTTGCCAGACTATGGCTCTTGCTATGGGTTCTCCGCTTTGCCTATCCCATACCACCGTGGTTTCTCTTTGATTGGTAATGCCTATGGCTGCAATGTCTGTGGCATTAAGATTTGACTTAGCTAAGGCTTCTGTGAGTGTAGCAATCTGCGAAGCCCAAATTTCTTTTGCATCGTGTTCTACCCAGCCTGATTGGGGGAAATATTGGGTAAAAGGGTGCTGTGCTAGGGCTTTGATATTGCCCAATGCGTCAAAGATGATAGTTCTTGACGAAGTTGTGCCTTGGTCTAATGCCATAATGTATTTACTCATAATTTCTCCTTTTTAGTGAAGTTGGTAGCTCTTCGCAAGCTCCGTAAAATTCGCAAGTTCCTGCTCTAAAAAATCCTGCGACCATCCTAGCTCTTTTGCCATAAACGAAGCCACACTAGGCGCTGCTTGCAAGGCGGCTTTTGCGTCTAAAAAAAGCAGTCTCATCCGCCTTGCTAAAACATCTTCAAGACAGAGTGCTTTTTCATAACTTATAGCCCATTTAACCTGAGCTAGAGTATAAGCATAATGCGGATGGATGGTTTTGGCAAATTCAGGGTTTTTTTCAAGTTCTTTAAGTTCTTTAAGTTCAGAGCCATAAACGCTTAATCTTTCATTAAAATCCAAGCCTTCCGCATAGCCAAAAAGGCGTGTATCTTTAGTGCGACAAGGCTTAGGCTCTAAAAGCTGGTGTTTAATGGCTTCATCGATACATTCTTCAGCCATAGCCCTAAAAGTAGTCCATTTGCCTCCATTAAGCGAAATAAGTTTGCTTTTTGAAACGCTGATTTTGTGAGTGCGTGAAATGCTTTTTGTAGCTTGATTTTTATCTTTAAAGGCAGCCAAAGGACGCAGTCCAGCAAAAACAGATAAAACATCCTTTCTACTAGGCTTTTTAATAGCGTAATTAGCGAAAGTATTTAAAACAAAATCTATTTCTTCATCTAAGGCTTTTGGTTCATAAGAGACCTTTTCAATGAGCGTATCTGTGGTGCCTACGAGTAATTTATTATGCCAAGGAATGGCAAAAAGTACGCGTTTATCCGCTGTTTTTGGAATCATTAAAGCATCATCTGTGGGTAAAAAAGACCTATCAAGCACAAGATGAATGCCCTGAGAAGGAACGATGTCAAGGGAACTGTCTGTGTTATCGTTCATTTTGTTAAGCTCATTAGTAAAAACACCCGTAGCATTAAAAATACATTTTGCTCTCACTTCAAAGCTCTTTTTTGCTCTTAAACTTGCATTAGGGTGTTTATCTTCTAAAGCAACTCCACTTAATTCGCCTTTTTCATTCTTAAGCAAGGATGAGACCTTCATATAATTTAACACGCAAGCTCCGTGAAATTCAGCACTTCTAGCAAGACTTAAAGCAAGTCTTGCATCATCAAATTGCCCATCAAAATACACCACGCCTGAGTGTAAAAACTTTTCTTTTATACCCTGAAGTCTTTGGCTAAGGCAAATTTTATTTAGCATTGTGGTTTTACCAAGACTCATTTTACCTGCCATAAGAGCGTAAATTTTTAATCCAAGTGTATAGTAAAGTGTGCTGAAAAAATTCTCACTAGGTATAATGAAGGCTTGTTTTTTACACAAATGCGGAGCATTTTGAATGAGAAGCTGTCTTTCGTGTAAGGCTTCATACACAAGGGCAAAATCCCCTTGTGCAAGATAACGCACTCCCCCGTGCAAAAGCTTAGTAGAGCGAGAAGAAGTGCCTTTAGCAAAATCCTTTGCCTCCACTAAAAGGGTTTTATAGCCCCTAGTGGCACAATCAAAGGCTATACCAAGACCACTTGCACCCCCACCTATGATAATACAATCATAATGAGAGTCTAAATTCTCTAATTCTTTTCTCATTCTATGCTCCTAAATTTAAGCAAAATTTAGCTTAAAACTGCGTGTTTCTTTTAGCGTAATATCTCACTAACATTGATAAAGAAAAACAAATCACAAAATAAATCGCCGCTATAAAGGCTATCATCGCTAAAATTTCTTCAAAGCTAGTTAATCTTGCTAATATAGTTTTAGAATTATAAGTAAGTTCTGCTATGCCAAGCCCTGCAAGATAGGCTGTATCCTTAACCGTGGTAACGATTTGAGAAAGCAAAGCAGGAACAATATTTCTAAAAGTTTGAGGTAAAATGATATAAAAAAGAGTAAAAAATTTACTAAAACCTTGAGAATAAGCTGCTTCAAACTGCCCCTTTGGAATGGAATTTAATCCCCCTCTAATAATCTCAGCCATAACCGAGCTTGTATAAAGAGAAAAGCCTATGGTTCCCCAAAAAGCTTGTGGAAATTGCCCAAAAAATACAGGCAAAACAAAACAAGCCGCAAGCATCCATAAAAGCAAAGGAGTATTTCTAAAAATATCAATATAACAAGCTGCTAAAAAGCGACTTAACCTATCGCCATAATTTTTAGTTATTGCTAAAAAAGTTCCAAAAACAATAGAAATAATACAAGTTGCTAAGGCTATTTTTAATGTAAGAAACAAACCCTGCATTAAAAATTCAATATTTTGCGTATTAAAAACATTTTCCATTACAACCCTTTATCTCGTTAAATGTGCTTTTTTCAATTTATTCTCATAAGCTTTTGCAAAATAAGCCAAAGGATAACAAATTATAAAATACAAAATTGCTGCAAATATATAAGAAGGTGCATAATTTCCATAATCAGCCGCATAACTATCAGCAGAGTGCATAAGTTCTGCCCCACCCACAATCAATAACACAGAGGTATTTTTAATCAAATTTACCATTTGATTTGTCATGGGTGGCAAAATGATTTTAATGGTTTGAGGCACTATAATATAACGCATCTGCTGAATATAAGTAAATCCTTGAGAAGTAGAAGCTTCAAACTGCCCTTTTGGCACGGATAAAATTCCACTTCTAACAACTTCACTTACATAAGCTCCGTGATAGGCTCCAACGCCCAACACGCCAATAGTAAATATATCAAGTCGTATGCCTAAAACAGGTAAAGCATAAAACAAGAAAAAAATTTGTATCACCAAAGGAACATTTTGAAAAAGCTCTACATAAATTCTAGTGTAGGCTCTGATAATTTTAAATCTACTTGTAGCCATAACCCCGCCAATAGTGCCAAAAATAGTCGCTATAAGCAAGGCTAAAACGCTCACTTCTAAAGTATAAATAAAACCATTGATAAAGACATCTTTATTGTCTAAAGCATCTAAAAATTTCCACACCGCAAAAGGGCTTATGCTATTTTCATCATATAAGCCCCAAGAAGTGAGAATTTGCCTTAAATGCTCTACAAAACCTACACCTTCATTCATATTATAAGCCCCATTTTTTCGCTAAAGCATCGATTTCATTTTTATTTTCTTTTACAAAATTATCAACATATTCTGCAAAAGCTGAATCATCTTTTTTGGTTACAATACCATAACTTTGCGGCTCAAAACTATCTGGTAAAATTTCGCTTTTTTCATCTACATAACCAAGCAAGATTGACTTATCTACTGAAAAAGCATCCACTCTTTTAGCATCTAAAGCAGCTTTTATGCTAGGATAGTCAGGAAATTCGCTAAATTTAACATCAACACCAATTTCCTTAGCAGCTTCCCCTACAGCTTTTTTAGTTGTTGCAGCTTGAGCTACACCGATATTTGCACCTTTCATATCAGCTAAAGACTTATAATTTTTTTCTTTTAAAACCAAAAGTCCTATAGCATCTTGGTAATAAGGCTCTGAGAAGTTATAAATTCTTTTTCTCTCTGGTGTAATGGTAAAAGTTGCTATAACCGCATCTATACTACCATTATCAAGCAAAGGTCCTCTTGTTTTAGCATTAACTGCAACTAATTTTATTTTTTTATCATCACCTAAAATGCTTTTAGCAAGCAATTTAGCCACATCCACTTCAAAGCCTTTAATCTCTCCTGTGGATTGGTCAAGTAAAGCATAATGAGGCACATCGTTCTTAACTCCAACGATAAATTGACCCTTAGCCTTAATATCTTCTAATTTCCCAGCTTGTGCTGAACTTAAAGCCACACTAACACCTAGTGCAAGTGTTGCCAACTTTAACAAAGATTTTTTAAAAACCATATTTTCTCCTTTCAAATTTGGTTAATTTTTTAGAATTTTTCCTAGAAAAAATCTAGCTCTTTCGGTTTTTGGATTTGAAAAAAACTCACTTGGGACATTTTCTTCTACGATAGCACCATCTTCCATAAAAATAATCCTATCTGCTACTTCTTTTGCAAAGCCCATTTCGTGAGTAACCACAACCATAGTGGTATTGCTTTGATGTGAAATTTCTTTCATCACATCTAAAACTTCTTGTATGGTCTCAGGGTCTAAGGCCGAAGTAGGCTCGTCAAATAAAATATAAGGTTTCTTAGTGCAAAGAGACCTAGCTATAGCAACACGCTGTTGTTGTCCGCCTGAAAGAGTAGCAGGATAGACATTAGCCTTTTCTACAAGACCCACGACTTTAAGGTATTCATAGGCTGTCTCTTCAGCTTCTTTTCGGGATTTTCCCTGAAGTTTCATTGGGGCTAAAGTTAAATTTTGTAAAACCGTCATATGTGGATATAAATTAAAATGCTGAAAAACCATTGCGCAGTATTTTCGACAAATTTCAATTTTATTTTTATGATTTAAAACAAGATTATTGACTACGACCTCACCTGAACTAACTTCTTCAAGCCCATTCATACAACGGATAGTTGTGCTTTTTCCACTTCCACTTGGACCTATAATAACAAGTTTCTCGCCTTCCTTAACGGAAAGGTTAATATTCTTTAAAACGTGATGGGTTCCGTAGTATTTATTTACATTTTTTAATTCAATCAAATTTTTTCCTTTGTTTAACTAAATATAAAATTAATCAAAATCATTCTATCATTAAATGAGAGAAATTGCTTTAAAATGTAACTTATTTTACTGATAAATTTCAAAAGTGTAACTTTTGGTAATATTTTAAAGCTTATACTTTTTCATAATAAACACCCCTTGGAGAAAAAACTTTCTTAAAATAGAAGGTCTCAGGAATCAAATCAGCATTCCCAACATAAAGTCGTCCCTTGTCATTTAAAATTTTATGAAATCTCTCCATGAGTTTTAGTTTTGATTCGTGGTCAAAGTAAATAATCATATTTCTTGAAACTATAATATCAAATTTCCCTAATCTTAAAAATTTTTCTTCAAATACATTACAAAGTTCAAATTTACAGGTGCAAAGTTCATTTTTATTAATAGTATAAAACTTATCTTCGTTTTCTGAGAAAAATCTTCTCTTTTCACTTTCGCTTAATCGCTGTAAAGTTCTTCCCTGATATTTGCCAAGTTTTGCCTTTTCAATTACACTTGAGTTAATATCAATGCCTAAAATATACATATCTTTAACAAAATTTTGAGCAGCCAATAACGCAAGAGAATACACCTCTTCTCCGCTTGAACAAGGAGCGCTTAAAATATTTACTCTCTTTTCTAAACTTTTAGCATAATAAACTATTTCTTTCAACTGAGGCAGTTCTCTTAAAAAATAAGTTTCCCCTATCGTTACAAAATCCAAAGTTTCTTGTTTGAGTTTTCTATTGGTTTTTAAACTAATTAAAAAATCTGAAAAATTTTTAATATTAAGCTCTTCGAGAAATTTATTTAATTTCAAAGCTAGTATGTTTTTTTTATCTGTTAAATCAAGACCACTTACTTCGTTGATAATTTTTATAAATTCATTAAGTTCTAATTCACTAGGAGTCAGTTTTTTTTCCATGTTATTAATCCTGATTGATAAAATTTATAATTTCTTTTTTGATTTCTTTTAAACTCATAGGTTTTAAGTGTGGATTCATATCTTTTGCCTTTTTTGGCATTCCATAAACAACGCTATCTGCTTCATTCTCACAAAGACATCTTACTCCTGCCTTATAAAGTTCAAACAAACCCTTAGCCCCATCATCTCCCATACCTGTTAAAATAACAGCAAGCACTTTGTTTGTCTTTGCTAAAGAAACAGCAGAATGAAAAAGCAAATCCACACTAGGCTTAAAATTTGATTCTACATCCTGCCAAGTCGCTATGATATTTAAATTTCCTGATAAAATAGTATTTTTACGACAAACATAAATTTTATTACCCAACACCTCTTTATCATTTAACAAACACACTTCACTCGAAGCTTCTTTATTAAACTGCCCTACAAAAGACGGGATAAAACTAGCGCTCATATGCTGGGCTATAACCACACAAGCATTTTTTATATGGATATCTTTTAAAAGAAATTTAAGCTGATTAGGACCACCTGTGGAAGAGCCTATAAGTATGAGCTTCATTTTCTTCTCCCTTGAATATTTTTAATCGCAAATTTATAAACGCACATTCTAACACATATAAAGAAAAATAAAGCTTATTTTTTGAAAAGAAAAGCTGTTTTTATGATTTAATATGATAAAATTAGGTTTTTATCTTATTTTATATAATATGGGAAACCAATGCTTAGGGAAAAAATTTATATTGCTAGCGACCACGCTGGCTTTGAATTAAAAGAGAAAATTTGCGTATTTTTCAAAGAAAAAAATATAATTTTTAACGATTTAGGAACGAATACTTGTATAAGCTGTGATTATCCTGATTATGCGCATTTACTAGCTTCTAAAATAGACGAACAAAGCTTTGGCATTCTTATTTGTGGAAGCGGAATTGGAATTTCTATTGCAGCAAATCGTCATAAAAATATTCGTTGTGCCTTATGCAGCGAAAGTCTAAGTGCAGAACTTGCAAGAAGACATAATGATGCTAATGTTCTAGCATTGGGTGGAAGATTGATTGGGATTGAGTTAGCTATAAATATTATAGAAAAATTCATCCAAACTCCTTTTGAAGAAGGAAGACATATGCAAAGAATTCAAAAAATTGAGGTAAAAATATAATGTTTATGAACTGGCTTATTTTAACTATATTAGTTTGTGCAACTATCTATCTGATTGTAATGTTGTTTTACTATAAAACTCTACTGAATAAAGAAAAAACATCAAAAGACTTTATCAAAAATAATCTAGATGACACAGAAATCGTGATTAGAAAATTACAAATCCAACTCCAAAGAAGCTTAGGAAATATAGACATACTCACCGAAGAACTTAATAAAATCAAAGCGGACTTAACTTCGCTAAGGACGAGAAATTCTCAATACCGCTTAGAAAATGATAAGTTAAGACAAAGAATCAAAGAATTAGAAGCAAAAATCGAGGCATTACTATGATAAAATTAACACAAGAAGAGCAAAAATACCTGCTTGAAAGCATTCGCGTTGTCCCTGATTTTCCAAAAAAAGGGATTGTTTTTAGAGATATTACTACTTTGCTAAACAACAAAGAAGCTCTAAATTTTCTACTTGAGCATTTAAAAAAGCGTTACGAGGATTATAATTTAGATTTCATAGTGGGAACAGAAAGTAGAGGATTTATCTTTGCTTCTATGATTTGTGCCAAACTCAACCTTCCTTTTGTGCCTATTAGAAAGCCCGGGAAACTTCCTTTTGAAACCTTTAGTTGTGAATATGACCTTGAGTATGGCAGCGATAAAGTGGAAATTCACAAGGACGCATTCAAAAATATCCAAAATGCAAGAGTTTTACTTGTAGATGATTTAATAGCAACAGGTGGGACGGCCATAGCTTCATACGAGCTTATACAAAAAGTCGGAGCAAATTGCGTTGAAGCATGCTTTTTAATGAACCTTAAGGATTTAAATGGAGTAAATAAACTTAAAAAGCTTACTTCAGTTTATAGTGTTTTAGAAATTTAATTATAGAAAGGCGTAAATGGAAGAATTTTTAAAAAATTTACTTTATCAATACAAAGATTTAGCTTATATCATCATTTTTTTATGGTGTATTTTAGAAGGCGAACTTGCTTTAATTCTAGCAGGTATTTTTGCTCATCAAGGGCATGTGAATTTAGGTTTTGTTATATTTATAGCGGGACTTGGTGGTTTTGTGGGTGATCAAATTTATTTTTACATAGGAAGATACAACAAACGCTATATACAAAAAAAATTAAAAACGCAAAGGCGTAAATTTGCGGTTGCACACCTGCTTTTGCAACGCTTTGGATGGCCGATTATCTTTATACAACGCTATATGTATGGCTTTAGAACCATCATCCCTATGAGTATAGGTATTACCCGTTATAGTTCCAAAAAATTTGCCATTATCAATCTCATCAGTGCTTGGGTTTGGGCCTCAATCACCATACTTTTAGCTTGGTATTTTGGGGAGCAAATTTGGAAAATGGTAGCTTGGGCTGAAGAACATTGGTATTATGCAGCCATTATTATTGTAACTTTTTTATCTCTTTTATTGTTTGGATTTAAACAAATGGAAAGAGCCATACTTAAAGACAAAAGGAAAAAAATATGAAAATTGAATTTAGCGATAAAAAACTAGAGACTATAAAAGCGGACTTTGAACTTGTTTTTATACAAGATAAAAATTTAAAAAAATTCAGCAAAGAGAAGGATTTTTTTAAGCTTAATAATTACAAAGGCGAAGGTGTTTTATTGGATTTAAGTAATAAAAAGCTTTATTTGAAGCTTAAAAGTCTTACTTATGAAGATATAAGATTAACCCTTTGCACAGCATATAAAACCCTTGAAAAACTTAATATTAAAAGTGTAAAACTACCTAGCATAGTGGGCGATTGTGTAGTTAGAAGCTTTGCGTCTTTGGTTGAAGGTGTGCTTTTTGGAGCTTATAAATTTGATAAATATAAAAGCGAGAAAAAAACAAGCACTTTGGAAAAATTCATTATTTCAAGCGAAGAATTAAATGACAAGAAATTTAATAAAAATGAAGCTAAGATAGGTTTAGAACGTGGAGAAATTTTAGCTAATGCTACAAATTTCACCAAAAATATAGTCAATGAAATTCCTGAAATTTATACCCCTTTAAAAATGGCAGAAGATGCGCAAAATTTAGCTAAGGAAAATAAAAACATCACTTGTAAAATTTACGATGAAAAATTTTTAGCCAAAGAAAAAATGAACGCCTTTTTAGCGGTAAATCGTGCCTCAGCACACCCTCCACGCCTCATTCATCTAAGCTATAAGGCTAAAAATTCAAAAAAACGCATAGTTTTTGTTGGCAAGGGTTTAACTTACGATAGCGGTGGGCTTAGTTTAAAACCGGCTGATTATATGCTGACTATGAAAGCAGACAAAAGCGGTGCAGCCGCAGCTATGGGAATTATAAAAGCCGTAGCCGAGCTAAATTTAGAGCTTGAAGTGCATTGTATTTTAGGGGCGACTGAAAATATGATAGGGGGCAATGCTTATAAACCTGATGATGTTTTAATTAGCCGTGAAGGTGTGAGTATAGAGGTAAGAAATACAGATGCTGAAGGTCGCTTAGTTTTAGCTGACTGTCTTTCTTTTGCTCAAGATTTAAAGCCTGATTTACTCATAGATATGGCAACCCTTACTGGAGCTTGCGTTGTAGGACTTGGAGAATTTACCAGTGCCATTATGGGAAATAATGAAGAGCTTCAAAATGATTTTTATCAAAGCTCTAAAAAAAGTGGGGAATATACCACAATCTTGCATTTTAATCCTCACTTAAGAGAACTTATAAAATCAAATATCGCCGATGTTAGCAACACTGCTTCTAGTCGTTATGGCGGAGCTATTACAGCGGGATTGTTTTTAGATAAATTTATACGCAAAGAATATAAAGATAAATGGTTGCATCTTGATATAGCTGGACCTGCTTATACAGAAAAATCTTGGGGATATTCTAGTTTTGGTGCGGGTGGTGCTGGAGTTAGAATGTGCGTGAATTATTTAATCGAAATTTTAAGGAAAGCTAAATGAGTTTAAGCGTAGGTATAGTAGGACTTCCAAATGTTGGCAAATCAACAACTTTTAACGCTTTAACCAAAGCACAAAATGCCCAAAGTGCCAACTATCCTTTTTGCACCATAGAACCCAATCGTGCTATGGTTGAAGTTCCTGATTTAAGACTGACTGAGCTTGCTAAAATCGTAAAACCTGAAAGGATTATGCATTCTTTGATAGAATTTGTAGATATTGCTGGACTTGTTAAGGGAGCAAGCAAGGGCGAAGGCTTGGGGAATAAATTTCTTTCAAATATACGCGAAACTGAAGTTATTTTACATATAGTGCGTTGTTTTGATGAAGAAAATATAACCCATGTTGAAGGCGGGATTAATCCCTTAAGGGATGTTGAGATTATCAATACTGAGCTTATTTTAGCTGATATTGAACAACTCAATAAAAAAATAGAAAAACTGAGCAAGGAAGCAAAAGCCAATCAAAAAGGTGCTAAAGAAAATCTTGAGCTTGCAAATTCCTTACTTGCTCATTTAAATAAAGGCTTGAGTGTAAGTTCTTACCCTGAAAAAGAAAGCCAAAGCTATCAAGCTTTAATTAAAGAATTAAGACTGCTCTCTGCTAAAGAAGTAATTTATGGAGCAAATGTCGATGAAAAAGGTATTAGCGAAGATAACGATTATGTAAAAGCTTTAAAAGAATATGCTAAAAAAAATGAGCACGAAGTCGTTAAACTTTGTGCAAAAATCGAAGAAGAATTAGTGGGTTTAAATGATGAAGAAAGTCATGAATTTTTAAGTTCTTTAGGAGTGAGCGAAAGCGGACTTAATCAAATCATACGCACCGCTTTTGCGAAGCTTGGACTGATTAGCTATTTTACTGCTGGAGTGCTTGAAGTGCGTTCTTGGACTATCAAAAAAGGTTGGAAAGCCCCAAAAGCAGCAAGTGTGATTCATAATGATTTTGAAAAAGGTTTTATCAAGGCTGAAGTCATCTCTTATGAAGATTATGTCAATTACAAGGGCGAAAATGGTGCCAAAGAAGCAGGAAAACTCCGTCTTGAAGGAAAAGACTACATTGTTTTAGATGGCGATGTAATACATTTTAGATTCAATGTTTAGGCGGAAATAGCCTAAACAATTTTCTCTATAAATTTTTCTAGAATTTGAATTTGCTTTTCTACACTCGCTATGGAGCTTGAACCTTCGCTTTGCTTGGAATTTAAAGAATAATCAAAATTTAAAAGCTCCATCGCCTTTTCATCAAAAACAGAATCTATTTTTGAAAGGTCTTTAATTTCACTTATATCAATGCCTTGTTTTTCAGCTTGGGCGACTATATTGCCTACTATAAAATGTGCTTTCCTAAAAGGAATATTTTTTTCACGCACCAAATAATCTGCCAAATCAGTAGCCAATAAATGCCCTTTTTTACAAGCATTAAGCATATTTTCTTTATCAATCTGCACTTCTTTTAACATCGCATTTAAGATAATTAAACTATCTTTTGCAGTTTTTACGCTATCAAAAAGCCCTTCTTTATCTTCTTGCATATCTTTATTATACGCTAAAGGCAAGGCTTTCATCGTAGTTAAAAGAGAGATTAAATTCCCATAAACACGCCCTGTTTTACCGCGTATAAGCTCACAAACATCAGGATTTTTTTTCTGTGGCATAATAGAACTTCCCGTTGAAAAACTATCACTGATACTTAAAAAGCCAAATTCTGAGCTTGAAAATAAAATCATTTCTTCGCAAAGTCTTGAAGTATGGGTAAAAATTATCGCTATATCATAAAGCAAATCAAGAGCAAAATCCCTATCACTCACTCCATCCATAGCATTTGGCATAATATCTTTAAATCCTAAAATTTCAGCACTCAACTTGCGATTAGTTGCATAACTAGTTCCCGCACAAGCACAAGAACCAAGCGGAGAAGAGTCTGCAAGCTCTAAGCTATTTTGCAAACGCCTAATATCACGCATAAACATAAAAGCATAAGCTAAAATATAAAAAGAAAAACTCACAATCTGGGCGTGTTGCAAATGCGTAAAACTTGGCATAAGAGTTCTTTTATGCTCTTTGGCGTGATAAAGCATAGTTTGTATGAGTTCTTTTAAAAGTTTTATAAGCTCGATATGAGATTTTTTTACAAAAAGCTTAAAATCACTTGCGACTTGGTCATTCCTGCTTCTTGCAGTATGAAGTCTTCCCCCAACTTCATTACCTATAATTTCACTAAGGCGTTTTTCCACCGCCATATGAATATCTTCATCTTGGATGTCAAAAATAAACTCATTACGCTCTATTTCATTTCTAACTTGTTCTAAACCTTCTAAAATAGCTTTTAATTCTTCTTTTTTTAAAATACCGCAACTCTCAAGCATTCTAGCGTGAGCCATAGAGCCTTGTATATCTTCATTAAATAAAGCCTTATCAACATTTAAACTCGCATTAAATTCTTTTAAAAGCTCATCACTTACACCGCTAAAGCGTCCTGACCACATTTTATTTTTCATTAAAATACCTTAAATTTTAGGTCCAAATTGACTAAATTCAACACCCTCTTTCACATCTTCATAGCGTTTGAAATTTTGGACAAACATATGGGCTAGTTTGTCTCTTGTTGCTATATAAGCGTTTTTATCCGCCCAAGTGTTGATAGGATTTAAAAGCGTAGTTTCTACACCTGCTAAAGCTTTTGGAATAGCAAGATTAAACACATCAAAATTCTCAAATTCACTTGCTACAATACTTCCATCTAAAATAGCATTAATACAAGCTCTAGTAGCCTTAATACTCATTCTTTTACCCACTCCGTAGCTTCCACCGCTCCAACCTGTATTGACAAGATAAACATTTACCCTATGCTTATCAATTTTTTCGCCAAGCAATCTTGCATAAATAGTTGGATGTAAAGGCATAAAAGGCTCTCCAAAACAAGCTGAAAAAGTCGCTTGAGGTTCTGTGATACCACGCTCAGTTCCAGCAACTTTAGCTGTATAACCGCTTAAAAAATAATACATCGCTTGTTCTTTGCTAAGTTTGCTTACAGGGGGCAAAACCCCAAAAGCATCAGCACTTAAAAAAATGATATTTTTTGGATGACCTGCTTTGAGACTAGGTTCGTGATTTACAATGTGTTCTATGGGATAAGAAACTCTTGTGTTTTCTGTTTTTGAAGCATCATCAAAATCAACACTTTTATCCGCCCTTAAAACCACATTTTCTAAAAGTGCATTTTTTTTAATCGCTCCGTAAATTTCAGGCTCGTTTTTAGGGTCAAGATTAATTGTTTTTGCATAACAACCCCCTTCAAAATTAAACACGCCTTCATCATCCCAACCATGCTCATCATCGCCTATAAGCTTTCTTTTGGGGTCAGTTGATAGGGTAGTTTTTCCTGTGCCACTTAAGCCAAAGAAAAGTGCCACATCCCCTTTTTCTCCTACATTAGCACTACAATGCATAGAAAGCTTATTCTCAAGCGGCAACCAATAATTCATCATAGAAAAAATACCCTTTTTCATTTCTCCGCCATACCAAGTTCCGCCAATGACCGCTATATTTTCTTCTATATTGAAAATCACGAAAACTTCCGAATTTAAACTCTCTTTTTGATAATCTTCATTAACGCATTTACAAGCATTATAAACCACGAAATCAGCTTTGAAATTTTCAAGCTCTTTTTCACTTGGACGGATAAACATATTTTTAACAAAATGCGCTTGCCATGCAATTTCGCTAACAAATCTTACCGCCTTACGACTTTGCAAAGAAGCACCACAAAAAGCATCTTGGATATAAATTTTCTTCCCACTTAATTCTTTTTTTGCTTTGTTTAAAAGCTTGTCAAATAGCTCTTTTGTGATAGCTTGATTTATCTTGCCCCAAGCTATATACTTATTAGACGGGTCTTGTTTTACAAAATATTTATCCTTAGGACTTCTTCCAGTAAAAATCCCCGTATCTACACAAAAAGTATCATTAGCCGTGCTTAGACCTTCATTATTTGCTTTTTCATGGGCATTTAACTCGTCATAACTTAAATTATGAAAAACTTCTTTTATATTATCCAAACCCAAATCATCAAATTTCTTCATCTTTTCCTCACTTTTTATAAATAGCTAAAACTTCGCCTTCGTTAATCATATCGCCTGTTTTAACGCAAAGCTCTAAAATAACCCCATCTTTTGGAGCATTTATCTCAATCTCCATTTTCATAGCTTCTAAGACCATGATAACCTGCCCTGATTTTACTTCTTCGCCTTCATTGATGTAAATTTTAAAAACATTTCCTGAAATACCCGCTAAAATTTCATTCTCAGCATCGCTTGAATTTGCTAAAGCAGTGCTTTGTTCTGCTTTTTTTACGCTTTTGATATTAACATCTTTATCAAAACCATAACTCACTTCAACATGATATTTATTGCCATTGACTGCAATGGTAAATTTGTTTTCATCTATGGCAGTAGGTTTTGGCATAGTGGCTAATTTACGCACATTTACCTTTGCCTCTCCTTTTAAAAACGCTATACCTTTTTCCTTGCAAGCAGCTGCTATGAAAATATTTTCTTCGCTTGTTTCTATGCCTTCTTTTTCAAGTAGAGCTTTGGTGTAGGCTATGCTTTTTGTTTCATCTTTGTCGGCTATGTTAATGGCAAGTTCCTTAGTGGGTTCTAAATCAAGCTGTTTTGCTGCAAGCTCTACAATATTTGCATCAGGAGCAACTGGAGTTTTCCCAAAATATCCAAGCACCATTTTTCCATAACCATCTGCGATTTTTTTCCAAGGACCAAACATAACATTATTAAAGGCTTGTTGGAAATAAAACTGCGAAACAGGAGTTACAGAAGTGCCAAATCCACCTTTTTCCACAACTTCACGCATAGCGTAAATAACCTGCGGAAATTTATCTAAGATATTATTATCCCTCATCATTTGCGTATTTGCAGTTAAGGCTCCTCCGGGCATAGGAGAAAAAGGGATGAGTGGATTAACCATAGTGGCTTCAGGGGGCAAAAAATATTCTTTTAAACAATCTTTCAAAGCTTCTTCATATCTTAAAATTTTTTCTTCTTCAAGTCCGCCTAAATCATAATCTTTGCCTTTTAAGGCATGCATCATTGTTAAAATATCAGGCTGAGAAGTTCCGCCACTTACAGGAGCTGCAGCCAAATCGATACCATCAACTCCTGCTTCAAGTGCTGCAAGATAACAAGCTATACTAACACCAGCACTCTCGTGCGTATGAAGTCTTATATGTGTATCTTGTGGTAAAATTTTCCTAGCCATTTTAATGGTTTCATAAATTTTATTTGGATTTGAAGTTCCACTTGCATCCTTAAAACAAAGGCTATGAAAAGGAATTTGTGCTGCTAAAATTTCTTTTAGAATTTTTTCATAAAAAGGCACATCGTGGGCACCTTTGCAATTGGCTGGTAAATCCATTAGAGTAATAGTAATTTCATGTTTTAACCCATATTTTGCTATACATTCGCCGCTAAATTTTAGATTATCAACATCATTAAGAGCGTCAAAATTTCTTATCGTTGTAGTGCCGTGTTTTGCAAAAAGTTTTGCATGCAAATCAATAAGTCCCCTACTTCCAGTATCCAAAGTAACGGTATTTACCCCTCTTGCCAAAGTTTGAAGATTAGCATCTTTTCCTACAATAGCCCTAAATCTATCCATCATAGTAAAGGCATCTTCATTAAGATAAAAATACAAGCTTTGAAACCTAGCACCACCGCCAAATTCAAAATGCCTAATGCCTGCCTCTTTTGCCACTTTAACAGCAGGAAAAAAGTCATCCATCAAAACCCTAGCTCCATAAACAGACTGAAAGCCATCTCTAAAGCTTGTATCCATTACATCGATGAATTTTTTAGCCATTTATTTTCCTTAAAAAAATATTTTTTTAATATTATACAAAAATTTGATAACACATAACCAAAATTATCGCCATAGGCGATACAAAACGAATAAAAAATAACCAGACTAAAAAAATTTTTCGATTTATAAATTTAGAAAAAATTTTATAAATTCTTTTCTTATTTATAAAAAAACCTACAAATACAGAGCTTACTATAGCACCTAGTGGAAGTAAGAAATTTGAAGTTAATTTATCCAATAAAGTAAAAAAATCTTTACCAAAAAAACTAAACATAGAAAAAAAATCAGAATTTAAAGATAAAATACAACAAATCCCAAAAACAAACACAAACAAACCTATAAAAAACAAAGCCTTAACACGAGAAATTTTATAGTGATTAATCATATAAAAAGTTAAAGGCTCTATCATTGAAACCGCTGAAGTGATACCCGCAAAAAAAAGTGCCAAGAAAAAACAAAATGCAAAAATATAGCCTAAAGCCCCAAGTTGATTAAACAAACTCATCAAAGAAACAAAAACAATCCCGGCTCCTTGAGTATGCGGATCGGCTCCAAATTCGAAAATAAAAGTAAAAACGATAAGCCCCATAATGAAAGAAATTAATAGATTGATTAAAACAATGTATATAGAACTTCTAATAAAATTCGTTTTCTTATCTAAAGCCGCCGAATAAGTAACTATACAGCCTATCCCCAAACACAAAGTAAAAAATGCAAGACCTAAAGCTTCGGCAATAGAACTGAGTTTAAAATGAGAAAAATCGGGATAAAAAAGATAAACAAAAGCTTGTATGAAACCCTGTTGAAAACTCACGCAATAAAGTAACATAAAAATAAGCATTAAAAATAAACTAGGCATTATAACAACATTTAATTTTTCAATCCCTCTAATTAAACCTTTAGATACTATCAATAAAGTAAGAAAAAAAGATAAAGCGAAGAAAAAAATAGAACTTGTCAAATTTGTAGTAATTAAATTTTGAAAATTACTCGCTGCTTCATCTAAAGTTTTAGGAAGATAATAAAGGCTAGTTAGGGTGTATTTTAAAACCCATCCCATAATAACCAAATAAAAAGAAAGAACAAAAATGCCACCCAGCATAAAAATCCCACCATATCGCCATCTGTTGCCGTGTTTCATAGCAAGAGTAAAGTAAGCATTAGCAAGGTCGCTTTTACTCAAACGCCCCATAGCCACTTCAGCCAAAAAAATACTAAATCCTATAGTTAAGGTAAAAAACAAATATAAAAGCACAAAAACAAAACCACCATTTTCTGCGCTTAAAGTTGGAAATTTCCAAGCATTACCCAAACCTACAGCTCCACCAGCAACAGCCAATACAAAGCCGATTTTTGAAAAATATGTTCTCATTATTTTTCAAACTCACTTTAAAAAAGCAGCTACCATAACTATAACAACAGCTAAAGGGGAAATAAATCTTAAAAATACATACCAAAGTTCAAAAAACACACCTTTCATATAAGGCCCAAATAAAATTTTCAAAGCTTCTTTTTTCATAATAAAACCTACAAAAATAGCCGCTAAAATTCCACCTAAAGGCATAATAACTTTGCTTGAAATACTATCAAGTAAATCAAAAAAACTCATCCCAAAAATTTCAAATTGTGTGCTTTTTAAAGAAGATAAAATACAAAGCATACCCAAAATATAAACAACAACCCCTATCAAAATCAAAGCTTTCTTGCGACTCATACCAAAGGTGTTAATCAAATAAAAAGTAAAAGGCTCTATCATCGAAACAGCTGAAGTAATACCCGCAAAAATCAAAGAAATAAAAAAGGCAGCCCCAAGCACTGAGCCAATGAGTCCAAGTTTTTCAAACAAAGTTGCTAAGGAAATAAAAACAAGACCGGGTCCTTGTTGATTAGGGTCATAACCAAATTCAAAGATAAAAGTAAAAACAATTAGTCCCATTAATAAACCAATTAAAATATTTATAAAAATAATATTTAAAGTGCTAGTGATAAAATTAGTTCTATCAGGCAAACTAGCAGAATAAGTAATAATGGTCCCAACACCCAAAGAAAGACTAAAAAAGGCAAGTCCTAAGGCTTCAAGGACATTAGAAGTGCTGATTTTAGAAAAATCCGGCACAAAAAGAAATTTAGCAGCCAAAACAAAGCCATCTTTGCTTGTGGCATAAACAAGCATTAAAATAAGCAAAATAAACAAAGTTGGCATCATCCAAACATTTAATCTTTCAATACCATTTTTAACACCCTTAGAAACGATATAAAAAACACATAAAAAAATCAAAGTAAAGCAAACAAATTGACTTAAAAAATCTTCACTGGTAAAAATTTCAAACTGCGACTGACTAGTTTGTAAATCCACAGGCAAATTTCCTGTAACGCTTAAAAATACATATTTAACTATCCAGCCAATAACTAAGGTATAAAAAGAAACAATCAAAATCGCACCTATCATAGTAAAGCCCACACAAGACCAAGCTTTTTTATTTGATGGGGCTAATTTCCCATAAGCATTAACAGGGTCTTTTTCGCTGATTTTTCCTATACTAAGCTCTGCTAAAAATATCACAAATCCCACTCCTAAGGTAAGAATGATATAAAGCAAGATGAAAGCAGACCCTCCACTTTGTCCTACAAGAGTCGGGAATTTCCAAGCATTACCCAAACCTACCGCTGAACCCGCTACTGCCAAAATAAAACCTATTTTTGAAAATTTAGAACTCAATTTTACAACCTTTAAAAATTATTTTAAAGTATTATTAAAGCAAAAAAAGTTTTAAGCTTTATTGAAAACAATAAAATTTATATCAAAAATGTGAATTTTTGTAAATTTCAATAAAATTAAAGATACTTTTAATTATAATCCTAATTTTCAAATCTCTAGTAGGGATACGCAAGCCGAACGGATTTAAAAAATAAATTTTTCTTAAGAAAGGCAAAAGGATGAAAAAGATTCTTTTTTTATTATTCGCGTGTGTGGCGGCAGTTTTTGCAGCAGAAACGAATGCTCCAGTTGAACAAGAAGCTATTAATGTATGGATTAAAGCATTTTCAGTTCTTGCAGCAGGCTTAGGTCTTGGTGTTGCAGCTCTTGGTGGTGCTATCGGTATGGGTAATACTGCGGCAGCAACCATAGCAGGAACAGCTAGAAACCCGGGTCTTGGACCAAAACTAATGACAACTATGTTTATCGCTTTAGCGATGATTGAAGCACAAGTTATTTATGCTCTTGTTATTGCTTTAATTGCGCTTTATGCAAATCCTTTTATAGTTTTTCAATAAAATCTTAAAATTTTAAGCCCTTTTTTGGGCTTTTTCTTATGCGGTTATGGTGGAATTGGTAGACACGCCATCTTGAGGGGGTGGTGCGCTTCGCGTGTGCGAGTTCAAATCTCGCTAACCGCACCATTTATTCTTATTTTCGCTTTTTTAGTTTTTTTACTTCTTTTTAATCATCTATAAAATAGGTTCTTCTTAGTTATTTAATTATTTTAGATTATTTTTAATTTATTATACTTAAAAATATCTTTATTGACCCAAAGAAATAAATACAATATTGCTGATTTTAACAATTTACTTATTTATATTTATCCAAGCAATAAATATATAAATGTCCCAAAACCTCGAAATATAAAACAATAACTTAAGAGTGCATCCCATTCTCGACCTTGCTAATGCTAAGAAAAAAGAGACAACTTAAAAATCAACTCAACAGAAAATGATAATGTTTGAAACAATATTAAAAAGCTGATATGAAAAAACTTAAAAAACTTAAATTAAGCTATAAAACCTATAAAAGCTATATGAGTTATTTGCAAAGATTTGCCTTTGGAATTTATGGAGAAATTATATTAGATAAATTGCAAATCAAAGATATTTTAAAAAGTTTTGAAAAATTTAGAAAAGAAAACATAAGAGAAGGTGCCGATAAGTTCTTTACTCTTTTAAATGAGATTTTTAGACATGGTGTTATTAAAGAATATATTAAAAACAACCCCATGTCAAATCTAAATAGAAAAGACTTGCTTATAAACAAAGCAAGTAAAAATCATGCCACTTTGTTGGAAACTAAAGAAATTAAAGCATTGGTAGATAATATAATTGATTATAAGGGATATATTGGTGTAAAAATTGCAGCAATGTTTTCTTTATTGACCGCACAAAGAAGCTTTAATATAAGAAGTGCAAAATGGGAAGATATTGATTTAGATAATGGTATTTGGTATATACCACAAGAAGATATGAAGATGAAAAGAGCACACACCATACCTTTAAATTCTCAATGTGTATATATGCTTAAAAAATATAAAGAGATAGGTATTAATACTGGTTATTTATTTTACAGCTTAAGAAGTAAAAGTGAAATCATAAGCGACAACACAATTAGATCTATGTTTAGAAGAATGGGCTACTCTAATGATGATTTTACTCCGCATGGTTTTCGTGCTATGTTTAGCACCTTAGCCCATGAAAATAGAAACAAACACCAAATGAGTAGCGATATTATAGAATTGTGTTTAGCACATGTAGAAAAAAATAAGATTAAATCCGCATATAATCATGCTTTAAATTTAAAGGAAAAAGCTATCCTTATGCAGTGGTGGGGAGATTATCTTAATGAGATTGCTGATTTAAATCAACAAGTCCGAAATATTTTTTTATAAAATTTTCAACATCTTGTCTAGGATACAATCCCGAGCAATTTCTATGTTGCTTAAACTCTTTAAACTTACCTTGTTTAGCATATTTATGAACTATAGGCTCTTTTACCTTTAAAAGATTTGCAACTTCTTTTCTTGTGTAATAATCTCCAATATCCAATCTAATCATTTTCAACTCCTAATCTTTTATCTATAATTTCAAAAATAGTATCCTTGTAATAATCCCAAAGCCATTTTTGCTCTTCATCTTCTATATCATCAATGCTTACATTACGCCATTCTTTGATTGTTTTACTCTCACAGCCAAAATTCATCATAGACTTTGTAAAGCTCATAACGTAGCTATCTATGGCTACGCTAAAAATATTTTTCATATCCCCTATGCAGTCCCTGAGATTTGCTCCTTCAAAAATACAATCTTCAAATTCCGTTCTTAAAAAATTGCAAAAACTAAAACTTGCTCCGCTAAAATCACAAGCTATAAAAGACGCATTCTTGCTTGAAATGTCATCTAGCTTTGCATTTTTAAAACTCGCACCATTTATAAACACATTATCAAAATCCAAACCGCTTAAATTTAGATTTTCTAGG
This sequence comes from Campylobacter parajejuni, assembly GCF_046764905.1. NCBI lineage: Bacteria > Pseudomonadati > Campylobacterota > Epsilonproteobacteria > Campylobacterales > Campylobacteraceae > Campylobacter > Campylobacter parajejuni. The sequence continues at coordinate 58,524 of NZ_JBKORB010000003.1, read as the reverse complement.
TTCGCATTATTTAAAGAAATACCTTCTAAAATGCAGTGTTCGACTAATTCTTTTTTGCTTTTTCTATCATCTTCGATAATGATAGTTTCATCAAGTCTTTTTAAAATTCCCATTTCATCTCCTTAATGTCTTTTTCCATTTTTCTTCGTTTTTTTCGTAATTTTGCCAATAATGTAGATTTTTTTCTAGCTTATTTAAAACAGCTTCAAAGACTGCTTCTTTTCCTACTTTTTCAGCAAATAAACTCATTTCCCATTCCTTTATGCAAAGAATTTGATAATCTTTTGCTAGAAATTTTCTAAGCTCTAAAAGTTCTTTTTCGCTAAGTTTTCTTTTAAAACTTAATTCCTTTTTATGCTCTAAGTCGTATTTAAGTGCTTTGATTTTGTTCTCATAATGCTCCTTTTGTTGAATAAGTTGAGATTTGTAACCTATCTTTTGATGATGATTTAAAGAATTAAGCCTTAGATTTTCATCGCTTAGGGTTTTAAATCTAGCTTGTGTTTGTTCTCTTAAAAGCTTAGCTACTTTTTTGCGGTATTCTTTAGCTTTAGGGCTTTTGATAAAAAAGCCAAGCATATAAACACCTTCTAAAGTCCATTTGATTACTCTTGTATTAAATTGTGGATTGATTTCATAATAAAAATGAGTGTTTTCTATAAGCTCATCTTTGTGATTTTCAAAGTGCTTTCGTATTGTATCACTCGTAACTTTGTAAGACACTGCAACTTCTGCAGTTTTTAAACTTTGTAACATATAATCATCTCCTAAAATTCAAAAATTTTAAAAGATGATTGATTATAAGTTTATTTAACTATGTTTTTCTTTCGTGTTTTTTGGGTTGTAAAAATACAAAGCTATACAACCTATAACGCAAATACCGATAATGATTTTATACATTAAATCTAAGCTTTCCATTATTTGCCTCCTTTGTAAGTTAAGTATGCACCAAACACAACAAGAGCTATCGTTGATACCAAACTTAAAATATTGTAACTTCCATCTTTGAATAAAGGAGTTATAATCCCCAACGCAAAAACAATTTTTGCGAAATCAAAGGAAAGTTTGCCTAATTCTTTTAACAAATCTTTCATAGTTAGAAGTATAGCATAAATAAACTAATTCAACAATCATCTTTTAAAGAACAAAAAATTCTTTTTATGAATTTTTATGAAGTAATTATATACATTTTATAAATGTTTGTCAAGTGATTTTATTTATAAAATAAATTATTTTTATAAAAAATATACTTGAAATAAATTTGTTTTATAGAAAGGAATATTTTTCCTTTCTAATCTTTTCTTGCTTCATCTATCAAATCAAAAGCTTTTTTAAATTTTTCCAATTGCTCTTTTTGCTTTTTATTCTCAATCAAAAGCTTCATAAAATTAACTGCTATTTGCGGTGGCTCAATTTGGGTCGCCCATTGGGTAGCCGTGTTTGGTGCAACCCCTAAAACACTACTTAACTCCTTTTGCGTTATGTTTAATTCTTTGCAAACTTCTTTAACGATGTTTTCTTTCTCTTCTGCCATATTACTCCTTTATATCTTTTGGTATAATGCTATGTAATGCACTAATACGATAAAGCTTAACTAAGCCGTCTATTTTATGTACTGATAAATCTACTAAGTAGTAATTATCAAATGGATTTTTATTGATAAGCTCTTTTGCTTCTTTATCTACTATTTCCGTGCTTATTGCTTTATTGGGAATAATATCATCGCATATAGCCTTATCTTTTACTATGCGTTCGCTATCTTTAACTTCTTTCATTCTTATTAAAACATTTTGGAAGTGTTTTTGCTCCTTATCTTCATAATTTTTAATTTGTTTTGCTGTGGCTATACCTTGTTTATAAGCGTCTTTGTTCTCCTGATTAACAATAACACAATCTTTATAATCATTATAAGTAATACTAAGATTTAAATCTTTTTGCTCTGCTAAGGCTAAAATGCTTTCTAAGTTGTCAAGATTACTCTTAGTTAATGTTTTATCTTCTTTAATCTCATCTACACTTTTTTTGCCTATATTTTTAATATTGTTAAAAAATTCAAAATAAGCATTTATATTTGGCAATAATTCTCCAAACATAAGAGCACCACATATAACAAGATTAAAAACATCACTTCCTTTTTCTACTGATTTTAAAGTTGTTTTAATACCGCTAGTTCCTTGAGTTATATAGATATACTCATCTATAGAATTGTTTAATGCCAATAGTGCGTTAGATAAAATTTTAATATCTATTGGATTATCTTTTTGTATAGTAAATCTTATATTTACATTTTCAATCACATCTGCCATAATGTATCCTTACAAAAATCCTTAATCTCCCCTGCTGTCATTTTACTCCTTTTCATCTGTGATAAGCTCAAATTTTAAAATACTGCTTTTATCATCAAAGGCTTTTAAACTTTGACGCAAAGTTTTAAAAGGTGCTTCATCGTAAGAATTGAAAAAGTTTGTATGGCAAGCAGGACAAAAAAGAATGCTTTGCTCAACTCTTGCGATGATTTGCGTATCGCAGTTTTTACAAGTGATTTTATAACTTTTCATATTTGCTCCTTTATCTCATACAAAATTCGATTAAATCATCGATGTTGGTAAAATCATTTTTAGAAAAATATAAATAGGATTTAGGAGTGATTAAAACTCCTAAAAAATCGCCATTGTTTTCTTTTTCGTATTTTAAAACTTTGCATTCTTTTAAAAAATAAATACAAGAGCTAAAGTCTATTTTATAGTCTTTGCAATCTTGATTAAAATCATCTAAAAAAAGTATGCTTTGATTTGGAAAATCGTTTAAAAGTGTTTTTATAATTCGTTTTGAAATAAATTTAAAAGCTTTAAGATTTTGCATTCATTATCCTTTATTTAAAACATCAATTTAAGGCTCATTTCTAACGCCTTATTTACGATACTTCTTATAAGCTCTTCCCTTCCTGTGCTTAAAGCCTTTTTAAGTTGCACCCCTAAGCCATCTTGTTTTAAAAGTTCTAATGCTTTTGGTTTTAAAATCGCTTTTTCAATTTTCCCATTTTCCATATCTATACTTTCAAAATCTAAAAAATGATTAATTTTTAGATAATTTATCGTGTGATATGCGTTTAGCTGATGAGTTAAAAATTCTTCATAATCTAGTTTTGGAATAAAATCAAAAAAGTTAAAATCATTTGGAATTGGAAAAGAACTATAAAGCTTTGCTAATGTTTTAGCTGTGTAAGTTTCAAAAAGCTCGATGTTTTCACTCATTTAAATTCCCATTTATTACAAATTAAATTTAAATCTGTGTTTGTCTTTAAAAGCTCATCAAAATAAAGTTCTAGTTTATCAATATAAAGTCTAGCACCGCTTAAATCATCATTTTGTATATTTTTAATCGCTAGGTTTTTGCTATCTTTGATAAGTCTTTCTAACTCATCTTTTTTATCTTTAAGTTCAACTAAACGCCCCCTTGCGTAAGTGATATTGTCTTCTATCATTTTAACCTTTCTTTTGTTCTTGTAATTTTATCAAAAAAGCACTTTATGATACTTTAACGCACCAGCTTACGCTCTGCTTTTTGTATTCTTGTGGAATTTCTAGCTTTGCGAATTTCAAAAAGCCTTCATAATCAATCGTAGTTCTACTTTGCGGATAGATTTTAACATCTAAACATCTTGCCTTTTTGCCATCGGCTAAGGCTATGAGTTCTTTTTTGAGACTTTCTAGCTTTTCTTTGATGGGTTTAAGGGTGTTTTCAAGCCTTATGATTTCAAGGGTTAGATTTTTTGCTTTAGTATCTTCAAGCTCTTTATAATCGCTCTTTTGGTCTATGATATAATCTAATATAAATTGCTTTGCATTTTTAACTAACCATTTTTGATAAACTTCGTCTTTTAAAACTTCACATTCTATAAGCTCTTCTTCTTTATTCATAGCTACAAAAATACATTTTTCTTTACCGCTGATATAAAGCCCAAATTGTGCTTGGGCGTAGTATTTTTCGCTTGGCTTTTTATTTCTTTTCACAAAGTTATATTCATCTTGTGAGTATTTAAACTCGTAAATAATGCCGTTTTCATCTAAGCCATCTAAACTTGCTATAAACATTTCATTTTCTAAGCTTTGTAAGACTACGGGCGTGATACTTACAGAGTGCAAAAACTCAACTCTAGCCCTAATCAAAGGCTCGTATTCGCTGCCTTTTCTCATAGCTTCATTTTGATAGACTTCTCTAAGTCCTAAGATAATATCTCTTGCTCTTTCTTTGGTGTGAAATGCCCCTCTTATCCCTACGCAAGAAGCTACCATTGAAGCCCCTATTTTTCCTTTTCTAAAATCACACCATTTAGGACTACCTTGTTCTAAGTTGATTATTTTATACTGCATAAGTATCCTTTTGTGATAATAAATTGGATATTTTAATTTGTCCTTTGCCTGTGATTTTAGTTGTGCTTACTAATTTATCGCCGTTTATGGTGCTGATAGTTGTTTCACTTACCTTAAAAAGTCCTTGCTCGACATATCTTTGATAAGGCTTGTTATCGCTCATTAAAAAACCCTTGTCTCTTAAAAAAGCAAAAAGTCTTTTTTCGCCGATTTCGATTTTGTTTTTTTCGTGTAAGATTTTTGCGAAATCTCTTAACAAAATAGCGTCGTTAGTATCTTTTATGCGATTTGCAAAGTGAATTAGCGGTGCGTTTTCTTTGGCTTCGTTTTTTAAATTTGTGTTTTCAAGCTCTAGTTTTTCTTTTTCTTCTAAAAGTTCTAATTGCATTTGCAAACTTTCTTTTAATAAAAGCGGTTTATAACTTTGTTTTTTAAGCTCATTTTCTAAGTATTCTAATCTATCAATTATCTTTGTTCTTAGCTCCACACTATATCCACTAACTAAAATTAGCACTTCTCTTTTTGGCAAGCGGTAATACTTGTAAAACTACTTATTTTGCGGGTTTTGGTAGGTATTCTCAAATTTGATAACACCCCCTTCAACCACTTTTTCTAAGTAAGTTCGCATATCTCTTGTAACATTTCTGTGTTCTTTTCCTGTAAGCTCTGCTATCTCTAAAGAAGTTAAGCTTATTTCTTTGTTTTCATCTTTTCTAAAAAGTTCTAAATTTATTTTTTATTCTCCTTTTAATAATTTTAAAATTTCTTTATCTCTGGCAAAAATCTAATCTTTGCATTGTGTTTTACTTTTTGGATTTCACATTAAAGATTTAATTCTTTATTCTTTAATCTTTTTGTTTCTTTGATGGCTAATTCATCGTTTTTTAAAACACCTATAAGCCCCAAAGCATCAAGTATTTTTATGCGAAAATTGCTAAGTTTTACATTGATTTTGATTTCTTCTTCAAATTTTAAAGAAATTTCATTTATAGCAGTGTCTTTTAGTGCTATAATGTCTTTTAGTCTTTGGATTTCTCTTTCTAAATGTCTGATTTTTTCATCTTTTTTGCTATTTAAGAACATATTTTTGACCTTTCTTTTACATAAAGAAGCTCATAAATTCTATTTTGCAAAGAATTAATCTCTTTTATATTTTTCATATTTGTTTCTAATTGCTCTTTTAGCTCTTTTAAAAGCTCTATTTTTTCGTTTTCAAGACTATAAATTTCAGCTTTTAAGGCTTTATTTAGCTTTATTTCTTTTCGATACTCATCTTTACTTAGTTTTATGATGATTTGTTCTTTTGAATGATAGATTTTCAATTTTTCTCCTTTTAGATTAATGCTTAAAAGGGACAACTTGTATTTAAAAAAGGATAAATTGCGGATAAAAACTAGTTTATAAGGTTGCCCCATTTAAGCATTAAAGGAGTTTAAGAAAAGCCAAGAGCCTTGCTCTCTTGGCGTAAGTATTGTTTAAGTATAGGCTAAGCAAGGCTATTTTATAATTTGGTAGGTTTTTTAATGGAGTTGATTGATTATTTTAATCAGCTCTTTTACTATTTTCAATAATAAGAAAATAATATTTAAAATCTTTTCTATCATCAAAAACAGCTCCTTCCCCACCAAGAGAAATTAGCCACTTAAACTTTATAATTATACTTTCTTTTTCTTAAACTCTTGATTTTCTGTCGTTTTTAAAGTGCAAGAAAACCTTAAAAATAGCACTATAAACAATAATCACGAGCCAAGTTTGTGGATAACTTGCTAACCCTTCTGCTATGCTATTGCTATTGTTTAATCGAAGTAAATTCGTTTAAAACCGCTTTGCTAAAGCCCCCGTCCCACTTCGTGAGTACAGAGTAAAACAAAGAAAAGAACATTAGCAATTAAGCTTAATTTCCAAGCAGTCAAAAGCTTAAGAAAGCCATTTTTTAAAGGACTTGTTAAACTTTTAGTAAAGCTTTTCGTATTTTTTTCGAATTTTCTTACTTTTTCTAGCAAAGCATAAGCGTCGTTTATAAATTCATCGCCGTAAGTTTCCAAAGAAACTCTTCTCTCATCATCATCTTCAAGGCTTAGTTCTAGTGTGCCTCTAAGCTCTTGCAAGTCGTTAAAAATGCTTTGAAAATTTTCTCTTGTTTCGAACTTTTGCTGTTTTAATTCTCTAGCGTAGTCTTCTTTTCTTTTTTCTTCTCTATCAAAATAAAAATCTGTAAAACTCATTTTTTTCTCCTTTTTTTGTTGATATAAGTGTAATATCAATACACTTATATTTTTCTTAAATAATGTAAAAAATATACACTTTTTTTTAAAAAATATTTTTAGTATAATTTTTAAGGATAAAATTAGGATTTATTAAGGAGTGTAAAATGAGCTTAATTATAAGAAAAGGCTTTATAAAATACATATGAAGCTTTAAGATGGAAGGGCTTGTTTGATGCATGAGCTTATTTAAGCAAGAAATTTATTAAAGAAGCTAAAAAACTAATTTAAACAACACAAACTATAATTGTATAAACTTTCAATCTTCGCTTATAATGTGTATAATCAGCTAAGGCTAGAGTTGCTAATAATGGTAAGATTATGAGTTTTCATTTTGTCTAACTTGTTGCTTTAATCATTTCTTTTAAAGTTCTGCTCTGGTTTTCTTCATCATAAAAAGGTTCAAAATTAAAATGCACTTTTTCTAAATTTTCTCTACCCTTTTGAGTTTTTTTACTAAGCGTAAATTGTTCGCATTGTAAGAAATATAAAAGCATAATATCATATTCTAAAGTTTTTGCAAAAGCTTCTTTTATATCATCTATGTTTGCTATATTTCCAAGTCTTGAAAATATTTCATTTTTAGAATGCTTATTGATAATATGAAAATTATATTCTCCACGCTCAGATATTAGCTCTAAATCATTTTTAAAATCAGTATCTATTAAATTAATAGCATTATTTTTTATTTCCTCGTATCTTATATTTCTTTCTTTTGATTCAAAATTTTTAAATTTTTCTCCTATTTTTTCATAATATAAAAATTTTTTTGCACTTTCTAAAGTATCATACAATATAGTATCAAATTCGCTAAACCTAAAATGATTACCATACCAATATTTTTCATTTGTTTCTAATTTTAGTCTTTCAATACTATTTTTAATAAAATTAGTATTTAAAAGGACATCTAGATAACTTTTTTAAATGCGTATCGCTAATATAATGTTGTATTTTGTTTCCACTCTCATCCCAAAGCCAAAAACCTATGTTTATAAATTCTTCACTGGCTGAGTAAGGAAAATATTTTATCATTTTATATTTAAATATTTTCATAGCTATATATCGCTTTTCGTCCTTGTCTTTTATATATCATATTGCTTAAAGCTTGTTTTTCTGCCGATGACAAACTTAGCCATTCTAATGGTATAGTGCTTATTATATCTAAAATTTCTTGACAATTTAATTTCTTTTTATTGATTGTGATATTTTCCAAATAACCAAATAATAAATAGTTGTTATCAAAAATATTTTTATTAAAATATTGATTAGAGTTAATCTCATTATTTAAAATTAGATCCAAAGCCTTTAATATATCAAAAGCTAAGCCAAAATCAATCAAAAATATTTTTTTATAATCATCAATTAAAATATTTGGATTTTTAAAATCTCTATCGCTATTCATTAAAATTCCATCATATAGACAAGTATAATTTTAAACTTATTTGTTAATTCTAATGGGTAAATTTTACTCGCATTGAAAATATATGAAACTCCCAAATTCAAACCTTTTGAATTTTTGATATTTTCTAATGCTTCTTTGTCTCTTTGAGTTCCATTTTTTTATTTGTTGTCTGCCAATTTTATGGTATTATCATCTATTTTTAACAAAGCAATACTAGAAATATTCTCAAATCCTATTTGTCGTAAATATAAATAACAAAAAAGTTCAGCAAATAAGCTTTTTCCAGTTCCGCAAACACTGTTATATTTAGTTTTTAATATAAATTTAGAATTATCCTTAATACTTACTTCTAAAGGACAACTAACTCCATAATCAGTAACCCTTATAATGTTAGACATCTCAAAAGTATTTAAAGCTAATTTCATCCCGCCACTTCTATGAAATTTTTAAAGGTTTCAATGGTCATTTTTGATACTACTGCACCTAGTATTTGGCATTGTTCGAATTCGGCGTTGGCTACTTTTTTGTCTTCGTATTTTTTATTTTCGGAAACTAAAAAAAGATAATCATCAAAAGGTTCTTTTTTGATTTTTTTACAAAACAAATCATCATCTTTTCTAAAAATAACAATATCTGCATTTGAAATGGTTGTAAGGGTATTTTTGCTTCTATCTACAATAATAAAATCCCCATTAGATAAAATAGGTTCCATACTATCGCCATTTATTTTTATAATATCATAGCTCTTTTTTATGGGTATATCTAAAATTTCTTTTAGAAAATTTTCATCAACAGAAACGATTTTCACTTCTTCACTTTGAGATGAAGTTCCAAGTCCTGCACTTGCATAAATATCTGGGAAATAATTAAAATTGATTTGATTGTCGTTTTTAAAAAAATTTAACAATAAATCTTCCGCACTTAAATCTAAAAAATCGCCTATAAGTTTAAGTTTAAAAAGTTCTGGCGATGTTCTAGTAGCATCGTTTGTTCTAAACCAAGTTTTAACAGCCTCTAAAGTTGTGGTTTTATCGTTTGGACTATTTCTAGTAATGTAATCTGCTAAATCTTGATTAGTTATTTTTTTTTCTTTCATTCTATTTTTTACAAGTAGATAATTAAAGCCTCCTTTAACCATAACAGCACCCTTTTATTTTAAATTTATGTATTATTTATACACATTATATCATAAAAAATAAATAAATAAGAGTATATAAAATACATTAATTTAAATATATTTTAAGTGTTTTTTTAATACACTTTTTTAAAAAATAATGGTGCTTATAAAATATGAAAATTAATTATTTAAACTTTTACAAAATTATCAATCAATATTACAAAGATGAAGCTATTAAAAAGATTAGAACAAACAAAATGGGGTCTAGTTTTAAAAAACAAATAGAGTTTAAAAAACTCTACGGCATACCGCATGAATTTTGGGTGGATGTTCGTAGTAATCTTACAAACATACCTAAGCGTGGGAGAAAGCGAAAGGAGAAAAAATGCTAAAAATTGTTTATAAAACAAGGTTTATTACTCGGTGTGCATTTAAGTTTTTTCGCATAAGGACAACGAACTTGTTTAAGTTTAGTTCCTTTAAAGATAGCAAAGACGTTAATGTCGGCATTAAACCTATTTTCATCATCTCCTATTTTACAAGTGAAAGTGTCAATTCTTTCCCTAGTGCTAAAGAATTTGATGAAATAGTAACAAGATATAAAGCCTATGAAAAAGCCGCAAAGAAATATCCCCAAAGCACAAAGTGTATTAAGATAGGTAGCTATAAAATTTAAATCCATTTTGATAAGTCCTTTCTTGATTTGGTGCAAAAAGATTATAGCAAAGGACTTTTTAAAACGGATTTAAGGTTTAAAATATGATTGATAGAGTATTTGAAATGATAGGATTGTTTGTTTTTACTTTAATGATGTTGCATTTTGGTCTGTTTTTAGTGGCTGGTATTTCGGCTAGGTTGCTAATATCTTGCATTCATCATTATCTAAAATACATATTTTATTGCGGTAATAAGGACAAATAATGTATTTGAATGTGTCTTTTTTAAAAACCATTTCAAAAGGCGTTTTTTGGGTATCTAATTTATATCCTAAATTAGATACAGCCTTTTTGTTAAATCGTTTTCTAGCTTCATATCTTTAATACAAACTCTTTTTAGTTTTTGTTTTTTAGTTAAATATAAAAACAAAGGACGGATACTTAAACCAAATAAAACACCTATTAAAAAATATAAGAAATTCTCTAAGGTGGCTGTTTTTAACATTTGGGCTAAAAAAGAATGGAACATAAAAAGCCTTTTTAATTTGAATTATAACATAAAGGAGTGTGTGTGATACCAAAATTTAAAGCAAGTTTTGAAGTGGCTAGAGAGCGTAAAAGCTTAAGGGAAAGAAAAGGCTATTTAAGACTATCAAATACTATAGCCTATGGGGGACTTAGTGTTGATGCTTTGACCTTGTATATTCAACTGGCTAAACTGAGTGAAAAAACGATTGTAAGTGAGATATACTTAAGAGAGTTCATCAAGGTTAAAGACAATCAAAGAATTAGTTTAAATCGACTAAGAATTGCTAAAAAAAATTAATCGAACTTGGACTTTTGGAAATTAAAAAAGTTAGAAAGGGTTCTTTAAATTTTTATGAGTGGATTTTAAAAGATGAAAACGAAAACATTAAAAGACATTTTAATCAAGCTTTAACTTTACTTAAAAGCAGCGATGAAAAGCTAAGCAAAACTCTTAAAAATAACGCTTCATCAATCGACAGAAAATTAACTACTGAAAACGAAAAAATGAAAATTCCCTATATATAGAAACACGCACGCACGCACACGATAAAGAATTTATAAATAATATAAATAATAATAAATTTATAAATAATATAAATAAAGAATTTATAAATTTAGAAAATAAACAAGAAAAGAAAGAAAGCGTTGCTAACGCAAATGCATCTTTTGTGGTGAGTTTCACAAAATTTGACGAAAAGGATTTTAAACAAATGGCTAAAACAAGCAAGAAAGAACAACTAAGATTTAAGGCTATTGAAGCTTATAAGACTAGAAATATCAGTAATTTTAGTTTGGAAAGCTGGATTTTATGGGTGGATTATAAGCTTGAGAAGGAAAAAGAACCGACGATGACGACTTTTAATCACAATCTTAATCAGCTTATTTCTTTTAGGGATAAAGCAGAGCAAAGCTTGGATAATAGCATAAGCAGTGGTTGGCGGGGTCTTTTTGCGGTTAAAGAGAAAAAAGCATATGGTAAAAAGGGGAAGGTTTTGAGTAAGGAGCAAAAAATAGTTAGTGATAACACGCAAAAAATCGAAATCATAAGAAGTGAAATCAAATGCAATTAAAACTTGACTTTTCTTACACTAACGCACAACTTAAAGTTTTTGATGATAAAAATCCACGCTTTATAACCGTGGCTAAGGGAAGAAGGCTAGGTTTTACAAGGGGTTGTGCTAAGTTTGTTATCGAAAATTTGCTTATGGGGCAAAATGTTTTATGGGTGGATACTATACAAGCAAACTTACAAAACTACTATGAATTATATTTTACACCTGAGCTTAAAAACTTGCCTAAAGATTTTTATTCTTGGAGTGTGCAAGATAAGAAATTAATCATTAATGGGACTATTCTTCATATGCGAAGTGCTGAAAGAAGTGAAAATATCGAAGGTTTTGGCTATGACCTTGTGATTTTAAATGAAGCAGGGATTATTTTAAAAGGAAGCAAAGGGGAGTATCTTTGGTATAACGCTATAAGACCTATGCTGCTTGATAATCCTAAATCAAGAGCGATTATCGGTGGAGTTCCTAAAGGAAAAAATCTATTTTATGAGCTTTGCAAAAAAGAATTAAGCGATAAGAATTGGAAGCATTTTCAATTCTCAAGTTATGATAATCCTTTTTTAAAGCAAGAACAAATCAAAGAGCTTATCGATGAAGTCGGCGGGGAAGATACTCAAGTGGTAAAGCAGGAGATTTACGGGGAATTTATCGATAGCGGGGGTGCGGAGCTTTTTTCTCTAAGTGAAATTGAAAATGCGATGAGTAAAAACTCTTTTAGTATTGAAAAAATGGAAGGGGAAAATGTTTGGGGGCTTGATGTAGCAAGGTTTGGGGATGATAAAAGCGTATTGGCAAAAAGAAAAGGATTTGTAGTTGATGAGATTAAAAAATACTCACAACTTGGGACTATGGAACTTGCAAATAAAATACTGGCTGAATACAATCAAAGCGAAGAAAAGCCAAAGGGTATTTTTGTAGATACTTGCGGACTTGGGGTCGGGGTGTATGATGTTTTGCAAAATTATGGTTTGCCTGTGTTTGAAGCTAATTCTGCAAATTCTGCCACAAGTAATGAATACTTAAACAAAAGAGCACAGATGTATTTTACTTTTGCTAAAAATTTAAAGCATATGGAGCTTGTTAGAGATGAAGAGCTAAAAAAAGATATGCGGATGATTGAGTATGAGTATAGCGATAAAGGGCTTTTAAAGATAGTTTCAAAAGAGTATTTAAAAAAGAATTATGGCAAAAGTCCTGATGTAAGCGACGCTTTAGCCTTGACCTTTTTTGAGAGACTGCATACTAGAAGCGACGCAGGCGAAGACTGGAGCTATGATGGCTGGTGAATTTTTTATGATTTATGAAGCAATTGATGCAAACAAGATTAAAAAACTTTCAAGCTTAAGTGATGATGCAATAAAGTCAAGCTTGGCTAATGAGTTTTTAGAGCTTGTTTCTGGATTTAACAATATCTCTAAAAAGAAATTTAAAAGAGAATTTGCGGAGTTTTTATTCGATAAAGGAGTGAATGAAAAAGATATTTTAAAAATAACCAATTTAAGCAAAACAACAATATGGAGAATTATGAATGAAAACAAAAAGAACTAATGATGAAAGAGTGGCTTTTTTGACACAATTAATTAGAGAAAGTAAAAGTGGATATGAGAATTACAAAGCACATTTTAAAGAATTGCAAGATGCTTATTTGCTTGAAAATAAAGCAATGCAAAAATTAAGAAAAAGAAATAAATCAAGCATTTATATCCCTAAAATTAATTCGAAAGTGAAGTATTTAATCACAAGTTTAAATGATGTGTATTTTAATAGCGAGAGAATGGCAGATATTGAAACTTACATTAATAGCGATGATATGATTATAGAACTATGGCAAAACGCTATTGATTTTTATAGTGGAAAAATAAATATGTTTAAGATTTTTCAACCACTTTTTTTAGATGTTTTACTTGTAGGAACAAGTATAGCTAAGGTTACTTGGCATAAGGGAATGCCACGCATTGAAAGAGTGGATATTGATAGTATTTATTTTGACCCAAATGCGTTAAATAGTGAAGATGTAGGTTATATAGTCAATGAAATTTATCTAACCTACAATCAAATCTATGAGAGACAGAAATTAGGGTTTTATAAAAAAATTGAAATCCAAAAGCTTTTTGATGAAGATGATGAGTATAAAAAAGTTAAGCTTTATGATATTTATGAAAGAAAAAATGATGATAAATGGGTTGTTTCGACGCTTTTTGAAAATAATTTACTAAGAAATGAAGTGCCTTTACAAGATGGACAACCTTTTGTTTGGGGGTCTATGCTTCCACAACTTAAGAAAATAGACAATGAAGACTATGTAAGTGCTTATGGTGAGCCTATAATGGCTTCGGCTATGCCCTTACAAGATGAGATTAATATCACAAGAAATCTTTTAATCGACGCTGTTAGAAGCCACATTAATCCTAAAATCATCATTCCTAAATCTATGGGTATAAGCAGAGAAGATGTAGAAACTTTAGGCAAACCCATACATAGCGATGACCCTAAAGCTGTGCAAATTTTACCACAGCCAAATGTAAATAGTGCGGGAATGAATTTACAATTACTAGAAAGCGAACTCACAGAAGTAACAGGAGTTAGTCCGCAAAATAATGGAGCGCAAACCGCACAAAATGAAACCGCAACAGAAATTAGCATAAAAGCACAAGAAGGCGGAAGAAGAAGTGCTGATTATATAAGACAATATAACGAAACTTTTATAGAACCTTTATTTGACAGATTTGCTATGCTTGTTTTTAAATACGGGGAAGATAGTTTTTTCAATGGTTTTCAAAGAGAAGATGTTCCAAGTTTTAGATTTAAAATTCAAACTGGCACAGGTGCTATGAATAAAGAAGTTAGACGTGCAGGAATTCAAGCAAGTATGCAAGTGTTTTCACAGCTTTATCAAATGTATATGAGTATAGGCGATGCAAATTCTGCTTATGGGATTGTCAATGCTAGTAAAGAACTTACTAAAGAATTATTGCCAATACTGGGTGTAAAAAATGTAAATAGCTTGTTTGCTTTTGAAAATAATGGGGAGATTAATCCACAAATGCAAGGAGAAAACATTGCTGAATATTGAAATTAAGAGTGATATATCCAAAACTAAAGGAGGAAAGAAATTAATAGATTTTATAAAAGCAAAATATAGCGAAAGTTTTTATATAGCTAAAAACAATGATGAAAAAGAAGCAAGGTTAAAAGCCTTAGATACTATGGCTTTTTTAGACACAATAATCAATAAAATAAAGGATGAAGAAGATGGAAAATGAAGCTTTAAAAGATTTAATGAATGCAATAACAGATGAAGGTGATACAGGAGAAGTTGCTAATAGCGAAGAACCTACACAAGAAATAAATCAAGAGCCTACTCAAGTAGTAGAAAATGAACCTGATTATAAAGCAATGTTTGAAACTTATAAAAGTGAAAATGATAACAAATTAAATGCTTTAATGAGTGAGCTTGAAGCTTTAAAAAATCCAAAAAAAGAACCAAGCGAACAAGACCTACAAAGAAAGCAGTATTTAAAAGAATTAGGGCTTGACGGGCTTGATGAAAAGCTAAAAAGACTTGAAGAGCTTGATAAGAAGCAAAAAGATAAAGAAGAGCAAGACGCATTAATCGCCAAATACGCACAAGTAGAAAGCGAGTTAAGAAAAGCTTATCCTGATGCGGATTTAAAGGCTATGGCAGAACTTGCTACAAAGTTAAGTGGCTTAGGCGAAGGTAATATTGACAGCTGGAAAACCTTGCTTAATTTGGTTGGAAAATCAAATAATGCTAAAAAAGCAGAAGATTTATCAAACACGAACAGTAATATCAAATCTAGTGATTTTAATGATAGGTTAAAAAAAGGCGAAGTCAGCGAAATAGATCTTGGAAAAGAATTATTAAGTTTAGTGTAAAGGAGAAATAATGGATTTTTTAACAGCATTAAAAGGTGGTGGGGGTTTGACTAATGTAGGTTTGGGTTCAACTTTTGCAGATAATTTGATGAAAACAAGCAATTTTACTCCAAATCTAGCAAGTAATAGCGGGGGGTTTTTAAGCGGGATTAAAAATTCCGCAGGGAAATTTACAGACTGGCTCTTTAAGGGTAGCGACGCAAATAAAATAACTAATTTTGATAGATTAGGAAATGTTTTAGGCGGTGCTGGTGCTTTATATGGTGCTTATAATCAGCAAAAGATGGCACAAAAGAATTATGAGCTACAAAAAGATGCTTATAACTTTAATAAGTTTTTAGCTAATGAAGAATTAAACAGAAGAAAAAATATGGAAAATAAACTTCAAAATGTTTGGAGTAATTAAATAAAGTTGGATTTAAGGAAGCCAAAGGGAAATTATAGCTCCCCTTGAAAAAAGGGGCAAGGCTAAGAAGCCTTGACTATAATTATACAAAGTAGTATAATTATAAGTATTATTTGATTTAGCAATTTAATCATCTCCCAACTGGGCGGTAAATTAACGCTAAAAGGTGGCGACCCTTTGGCGTTGCACCCTTTTAAAATTACACATAAACTTCCTTAAATCCTTTATTTAAAAGAAAGAATAAAGGAAACAAAATGGCATTTTATAACCCACAAAGAGTAGTATTTAATCCTGATACAGGCGTTATACAAAACGCAGGAAAAGTTGGCGGTGTTTTATACGATGTGATGAGTAAAAATTATGATGACAAAGTAAAAGCGAGCCAGTGGCAACAAGAACAAGATTTTAAAAAGCAACAAATGGAATTTAATCAGGCTATACAGAATAATCAATTGTTACAAAATGAGAGAAATTTTGACTATCAAAAGAAAAGAGCCAATATAGCAGATTTGCAATGGCAAATGAATTATAATCAAAAAGCTAGACAATACGCTGCGCAAAATGCTTTAAGAGAGCAAGAAATAAATGCTAATAAGGCTTATAAGGATTTAAATTACCATAAAGGATTATTAGAGCTTCAAAAATTACAAAATGAGATAAATGCGAAACAAAAAGAGCAGGATTTGTTAAATGGGGTGCTTGATAATAAACAAGAATTAAGCAGTCTAGGGAATAAAAATATCTTAAACGATATAAAATATAAGGCCGACGCTCAGTTTTTGGATTTAGCAAGTAATCAAGGCAAAACTTACGATACTACGCACGGATTTTGGAATGGAGTATTAGAGCGTGGTTTTGGTGGTTGGGGAAGTCAAAGCACGGATTTAAATGAAGCTAGTGATTTGCTTTTAAAAAGAATGCAAAGTGATTTATTAAGGGGTGGAAAAAATGCTAAATGGAATTTGGAAAATATACAGGCAAATTTTCCTATTAATGGTTATATTTTAGAAGCAAATAATCAAAGAGTAGCACAAGCATTAGCAGGAGAATGGTTAGCCGAAGCTCCAAATTCTTTTAAAATGGAATTAGTAGAAAAATTAGGGAATGCTAAAACAAACATTGAAAAACAAACTGCCATAGAAGAATATCAAAAAAATATGGATTATTACAATAGGTATGCCCCAAAAGTAAGGGCTTTTTACTGGGATGAGAAAATATCTAAACCTAGTAAAAATGCAGTAGTTATAGACAATTTGGCAACTAGTCAAAATATGCAAAATGATTTGGGTAAAAATATATTAGCAGTGCAAAATCAAAATACTCCAAAATTATATAACATTAGTTTTAATGGAATTAATGCTCAAATATCAGAGCCTGATGCTAATGGTAATGTAATATTGGTCAATCAAGCAGGTAGGAAAATGCAAGTAAGCATAGAAGAATTAAGAAAACAAGGATTAATACAATGAATATAAGAGAATTTTTATTAGAAAAACCGCAAGAAAATAACATTATTTCCTTTTTACAAGATGGAGCAAGTCAAAGTGAAAATCAAGACACAAATGAGTATTTAGCCAATTTAAAAAATGAAGCAATAAATGATTTTTACAAAAATAAAGACAAATATGCTAAAGAGTATCAAAAATATAACATAAAAGACCAAAATTTAACAAATCCTATGGGTTATATTAGTGAGTATAAAAGGGATTTATATGATTATAATAAAAATCCATCTATGAACGCTGATGATTTGAGTGATTATATTTTAGATAAGCAGTCTAAATTTAATGCTTCTAAACCTATTTTTGCTGATGATAACGAAGTGGCAATAAAAAGCAATCAATTTATGAGAGATTTGGGCGATGATTTACAAAAATCAGGGCGTGGAAGATTAATACAAGATGATGATGGCTCTTATTGGGTGCAAGATAATAACGGAAATTATTCCAAAGTGCAAGGTAGCACAATGGGTAATTTATATCGTGGATTAAGAGATAATGGTGCTAGTATAGCTCTAGGAACAGCAGGTGCAATTGGTGGCACAATGCTAGGCGGTGGAGCTGGTATGGTCGCTGGGGGTGCATTAGGTGCTTCTTTGGGTGCTGGATATGATTACTATGGAAATACAAAAGATACAAATCAAGATGTAAATTTAAAAGAAGCTCTTATGCTTATGGGGGAAAATGCGGGACTTTCTTTAATAGGCGATGCGGCTTTTACTGGAATTGCTAAAGGAGCAAGGGCTTTAAAAAATACCTATAATATGGCAAAAACAGGAGCAAGGGCTGGTAGAGATATGATAGATGGTATGGCTGTAAATGGAAGTCATTTGAAAGAAAATATAGGGGATAAATTTAGAAAAATAAGCCCTAGTGCTTTAAACGATTTGGCTTCACAAGGAAGTGAAACTTCAAAAGCTTATGCAAGAGAACTCATAGAAAGTGCAAATGGGGACTATAATGCTATGTTGCAAAATGCAAGGACTACGCCCTTAGAAGTCAATCAAGGACACGCTTTAGTTGATGGAGTAGCAAGTAAAATAAGAGATTTTTCAAATACTGCAAAAAATGGTTTTGTAAAAAATACAGCAGATAGCATAGCTCATTCGCTAAATAGTATGAGTAAAAACATAGGCTCAAAAGAAGCAGCACTCAATCAACAAGATTTAATCAATCTTGCTTTTAACAACAATGACTTAGCCAATATGGCAAGAAGTGTTTTGGCAAATGACCCTAAAATAGCCAATAAAGTAGCAAACTCTTTATCCAAGCAAGATGAAACCCTGCTTAAAGAATTGAAACTTAATGATGGTTTTAAGGCCGATGAACTTTATAAACTAAGAGAAGCTAGAGCAAAAAGAGCTTATGATGAATTCGGGAAAGGACTTGATGAGCTAGATAAACTTAATCCAAATGGAATAAAAATAGATAAAAAAGGCTTAAATGATTTAATCCAAAATGCTGATTTTTTTGGACAAAACATACCTAAAGCTTTAAAAGACTTTTTCAAAGAATTAAATAGCAATGCTCCTATGAGTGCTACAAAGCTTAATACACGCATTAAAGAGCTTAGTGAAGAAATAAAAACAAATAAAAATTATGATTTTAATAGTTTTTTAGAAAACTTAAAACAAAATCTATTGGATAGTATGGTAAAAAATGCTACCAATCCACAAGAAGCAAGAAATATTTTAGGCAAAATAAGAAAAGATTATGCGGATTTTAAAGCGTATGATAAAAGCAAATTAGGCGAAAAATTAAAAGGAAGTGAAAAAGATATATCAAAGGATATAAATAAGATACTTAATGAAACGAATTCAAAAAAGAATTATGAAGCTATAACAAAAGGACTTAATGATAGTGAAGTAAAAACCCTAGACAATCAAATCATCGCAAGGGCATTAGACAAACATAAAATCAACTTAGGCGATGAGAATAGCCCTAAATTTGTAACCAATTATAAAGCACTGATGAAGAGTTTAGAAAACTACAAACCAAAAAGCAAAGCAGGACAAGAGCAAATGGAAGTGTTAAAATCCATAGGCAATATGCGTTCTCATTTTGAGACTATAATCGATGGGATTTTAAACTCAAAAGCAAAAGAATTAGGACACGGGATAAGCACTAATCTTATGGAAAGAGCCAAAACAATGCTTGTTAATAATTTTACTGATTATATAGCCTTTTATTTTATGAGATTATGGGAAGTTGGTAAAAGAGCTGGGACAAGGATACAAATGCGAAGGGGATTTAGCAATATCAACACGCTTAAAGATTTTGATATATCGGCTAAAGAATTTATAGAAAGCATTAAAGATAAGGCACTTAAAGAAGAAGCACGAGAAGCTAGAAAAGAATTTAATGCTAAGGTTAAGGATTTAGTGCAAGGGAATGGCTTTGTGATGTATCAAACTAAGCCTAAACAAAATAATTATAATGTAGAGTTTAGCTTAAATGATAATGTGAAAAAGAATTTAAATTTAAATATAAATGAATTAAAAGCTAACTTACATAGACTACAAGAAAAACACCCTGAAATGTTTAAAACAAATGGAAGTGTAGCAAGAGTGATTAAAGAAATAGCAAATAATCCTAATAGATACTATGCAAACAATAAATTAGATATTTCTTTGGTTGCTAAGGATTTGAAAAATGGTAAATTAGGTAAAATGGGTATAGTCAATCAAGGTGAAAATATAGGTAAAGTTGGACATCTTAGTATATCTAGCAATAAAGAAAAAGAAATTGATAGGCTAAACGATAGAAATAAGAAACATTTAGGGGTGGGGTCGCCTACTCCCACACTCCGTGTCGCTGATGATTATCAGCACGGACAGAAGGCTGGTGCAAATGCACATTCCCTAAATAATCCTAATTCTACCCAAGCTAAGCCTAAAAAAAACTTAATAGATGATATAAAAGAGAATATCAAGGCTAAGGAAATAGCAAACAAGAATAAGAAAAGCGTAAAACAAAGACTAGATGAGAAAATACAAAAGGATAAAAAGGCTAGTGAAGAAAGAATTGAGAAAATAAAACAAGTTATAGCTAGAAAGCAAAGAACAGATAAGATTGCAGACAAAAAAATAGCAGGAAAAATAGGCACTCATACGCTAAAAAATCTTATTAAATTAAAAGAAAGGAACGAAGATAAATAAAAATTAAGGGTTTTGCCCCTTAATTATGTATTTTTTTATATTTTTCTATTATATTTAATAGCTCATCTAAAGCTAAGCTTTTTTCATAGTTAAATTAATATGAATATAACAACTTTAGAATTGGCCAAATGTGATATAATAGACTTTTTCTAAAAAATTAGAAAAAACTAAAGCTTTATACTACTTTCATTTAAAATCAAAGTAAGAGATTTTCTTTCTGAAAAATTTGCAGTAGTTACTATAGTATATCCTTTTGCTCTTATTCTTTGCAAAATATATTTTGAAATATTAAATTGAACATTTAAGAAGTTTAAATGGTTTTCTGACATGGGCATTTTTCTTAAATGAGATAAAAATGGATTTTTATCATTATTTTTATTAGACTTTAAACCATTTTTAAATTCATAATCCTCATAATTGCTTTTTTGAACATCATCATGTATCATATGTTCTCTCATATTGTCATAAAAATCTTTTAGACTGCCATTATCTAATATTTGTCCTAATATTTCTTTTGGAACATCATTTAAATATGGATTTTTTACTATTAGATTATCAATATTAAGTGGTGTAAAATAATAAGATTTTTCATAATTTAACACAAGAAATAAATTAAAAGTATTTTCGTAATAATCAAAATAAGTATTAACTTTTACTTGATGATATTGATAACTTAGCTTTAAACAATCTTGAGGTTTTCTTAAATTTAACATTAAATATTTTTGTTTTAAAAGTTCTCTTGTATTTTCCATCGTTGTTTTATTTATAGTTATTTTGCCTTTTACATTAGAAAATGTTTTTTCTTCTTCATATTTCCCAAGCCAAGTATCAACCCATGTTGGCGTTTCACCTTTGGATTTCCAATTCATTAATGTTTGATATGGCATTCCTATAATTTTTACAAAATCTTTTTTATTGAGTTCTAACTCTTGTAGTTTTTTCTCAAATTCTATATTTTCCATAAAATAACCTTAGTATAAATCAGTTTAATTATTATTATATAAAAAAATAACTAAAATAATTATAAAAATATTGACTATATAATTTAAATAATATATAATTATATTACAAATTAATTAAATTGGTTAATTTGTAATCAAAACAATAAAGAAAAAAATGGAAAAATTAGCTGTTATAAATGGACAGAATGTGGGTTTTGAAGTGGTTGGCGACCAAACCTACACCACTTCATTAGACATCGCGGCGGTTTTTGAGAAACGCCACGATAATATTATATCACAAATAAAAGCTTTACCGCAAGATGAGTTTAACGCCCTTAATTTTAAGGCGGTTAAATATAAAGACGGAAAAGGCGAAATAAGACCCTGCTACAACCTAACCCGTGATGGTTTTTCTTTGCTTGTTATGGGTTTTACAGGCGAAAAGGCTTATAAATTCAAAATTGAATTTATCAAGGCTTTTAATGAAATGGAAAAGAGACTTAAAAACCTTGAAGCTGAAAAAATGCAAAAACTAGCTTTTCATCAAAGCTTAGGTTATAAATCTCAATTAGCACAGCAAAAGCAAAAGTATGAAAATGAGATTAAAGCTTTAAAGTATGATTTGGAGCAAAGCAAAGACAATTTTAAAGATAAATTAAATTGTATATTGGCTAAAAATGGTTTATATGCCTTTGATTTTAAAACTTTTAAAAATTATGCTTTAAAGCTAGAAAAAATGTTAAAAGATTTAAAAGATGATAAAAGCAAAGAAAATAAACTACTCTTAAGAATGCAAAATGATTTCTTAGAATGTTTAGAACTTTATAAAAGTATAAATCTTTGAAGTCTTCACCCTGCTTTTTTTGAAGACTTTTTGGTGTTTTAAGGACAAACTAAGCAGGGTTTCTTTAAAATATTGCTGTGTTTTTTAAAGATTAGTTTTTATCTTAGTTTTTTATGACTAAGATAAGAACGACTAAAATTATCATAAAAGCGATTACTTCTATCATTCTTAATCTCCTTTCAAACTTTTTACAAAGTCTTCAAAGAGACATCCTTAAAACTATAAAATTATATATAAAAAATACTTAAGAATTTAAATTTCATTTCAAAACACACTATTTTTGAAATAGTCATTTTTGGAAAAATCCTTAAAACTAAACTAAGGAGAATTCAAAATGGCTTTACCATCAATGGGGCATACCGCCCCCGCAACAGAAAATGTCAAGTTAAAACAATCAATATACGAAACGATTATTAAAATTGGAGCCACCGAAACACCGATTTTAAATAAAATAGGCACTACAAAGGTTACAAATCCTTTAACTCATAGTTGGCTTACTGACACTTTTGAAGAGCCAAAAAAGAATGCAAATTTAGAGCTGAGTAAATTTGTAGGTGAGACAAGAAATACCACTCAAAAAACCACGAATGCTACACAAATCTTTATCACTGAAGCTATGGTATCAAAGGCTTTGATTAAGGCTAATCAATATGGTGGCAATGAAATGGAGTATCAAATCGGTAAAAAAACCAAAGAACATAAAATGGATATGGAATATGCTTTGTTTGGTTTGGGACGTGATACGGATGTCAAAAAGTCTGTTTTTAAAGATTATATCCAAGCACAAGAAAACACAAGCGGGGAAATGGCGGGACTTTTTCATTATATCGCTAAAGAAAAAGACGCCTTTGTAGATGGCAAACGTGGCAATATCCTAGCTTTTGATGACGCAAAAGATTGGAGCGGAACAGCAACAGAACTCACAGAAGATAAACTCAATCAAATTTTGCAAACCATTTGGAATAGCGGAGTTACACCTAAAGATGTGTTTTTAGGAGCGGATTTAAAAGGAGCGATTAATCAATTTGCTACAAGAATTTTAGGGAATGAAACAAAACTTGTTGGGCAAGTGGTTAGCCTTGAAACAGATTTTGGAACCGTAAATTTTCATTTGCATAGATTATTAAGTGCTAAATACGGCTTAGGAGATGTTTTAATTGCTGGGGATTTTCAGTATATGAAGCATGGACTTTATATTCCTACCATCATAGAAGATGTCCCAACAGATATAACCGCAAAAGCAAAAAGATTTTACACACAAAGCACTTTAGAAGTAAGAAATGCTGATGCTTTTGCCATAGGTGTAGGTTTGGCAAGTGGCACAAATATCAAAACAAAACAAATTTTAAAAGCAGCAAAAGGAACATAATGCTCTGCACTACGGCTAAAAAACTCGTCATCGCTAAGGTTAAAAATTCTTACAAAATGATAGAAGATGATGAAGTTTTAAAAGCTTATTTTATGGAAAGCTTTTATTATATTTTATCAAAATGTGTGCCTAGTGTTCTTTTAAAAAATATAGAGCAAGGCGAAAGAGTTTTTAGGCAAGTTAGAAATAATCATTTTTTGATTATTCCTGATGAACCTGATTTTGATAATGAAGAAGAACATCTAATGATAGACGAAACACTTAGTTTTGCTGTGATTAATTATGTTTGTTTTTTGATAACAAGATGTGAAGAAAAAGACTTTTTTAGCATTATGCGACAAGACAATCAATCAGTATATAGCCAATGATGGCAAGGAGCTTGATGATGAAAGAATATGGCTGTAACCCTAATTTCACAAAAAAATTTTAATAGAGTTTTAACTTATAGGGATTATTTGCAAAGTATAAATAGTGCTGATTTTATCGCTTATTTAGATGATAAAAAATGGCTTTTGGCTATGGATGATTTACTTTTCTTTTGCGAAAAGAGAATTAAAGATAGTGATTATTACGAAGGTTAAAAATGGGAACAAGTTTAAATGAGTTAAAAACAGGCAGGGAAAAACTTGAAATTATAAATCAAGTTTTAGCAAGAATTGCAGATGTTGCGACTGCTTTGGATAATACAAGAATAGAAGAAGTCGTAGGCTTAAAAGAACAAATCAATAGGCTTTATAACCAAACTTTAGAACTTAAAAATTTGGTTGTAGAAAATAGTGAGCTAACACAAAATAACGCTGATTTTGTTAAAAACAAAAGAAGTGAAATAGAAAGAATAAATACCCAAATCAGTACAACTTTCACAAATATACAAAATATTTATACCGCCATCACTGAAGCACAAAAGGACATTCAAAGCGGAGTTGAACTTGTCAAGGAAAAATACCCTGAGCTTAATACTTTCAATAAAAATTTCGAAGTTATTAAAATAAAGCTTGAAGAATACTACGCTCCTAGTGTATATCCGCTATACAGCACCATTGAATATTTTAAAAATTTCCCTAAATTTTTGGGATAAAATCACTCGCTATATTTTATTAGTTTTTTTAGACGATTAAACACATAACCCTAAAACCTTATATTAATATTTTTCTAAAATAAACAGCATAAAAAAGCGCAAGAAACACTTAAAGAATTTTTATTTAAATAACTCCACAGCATCTTTATAGGCACTAATTAAAGAAGTTAGAGTAATTAAAAAACCAATCAATAAAAAAATAAATTCGATTTTTTTTCTTTTATTTTCTTTAATTTTTTCAATCTTTTCCTCGCGTTGTTTTTGTTCTATATATAAAATATCTACAAGATTTTCTATTTGAATTTTAACTTCTTGATGTTTTTTCAAAATACTATAATACTCGAAGATAATCATCCATATCGCGTGTTTTTGCTGATAATTATAATGTATAGGATTACTGAAAAAATACTTTAGATTAAAGCAATAAAAATCTTTTTTTATATCAATGATATTATTATATTTTTCTCCATCTATAATACTGGAAGTTAAATTTAAATAATACTCTATTTTTTCACGATAAGCCAAAGAAAGTATAAACATACTTAAAACATCTTGAAATTTGCTTTCATAAGAGCCGATTTTACCTTGAAATAAAAAACCTTTTTCTGAAAATATAACTTTAGCATCTGGATTATCATAACAATTATGTTCGTTAATTTTTAAAGTAAAACTACCCCTTAAATTCTGCGATATTTCTTCATCTGTTATATTTTTTTCGTCTGTGCATATAGCCTTATATTCTATTACATCTTTACGAAATTTACAATACTGACTAGAAACAAACACAAAATCTTTTATACATATAAAAATAATATTAAATATTTTATACACTCTTAATGTGCCTTTGGTATATTTTTCATCTTCCTTATTTATATAAATCTCTAAATTCTGCGCCAAAAAAGTATGAAAAAAAGGTTTTTGTTGGTTTAATTTTTCAAATTTATCTTCACAAAAACTTTCAATTATTTTTATCTGACAATCTGTTCTATCCATCATATAATCCTAAATTTTAAATATTTTTTAACTTTACATTAATTCTTTTTTATCAAGAAACATAATGTCAGTTTAAATTAATTTTATCCGACCCATTTTAACTTCAATAATATTTCTTACAATAGACACCAAGCTATTTTCACAATCCATCTTGTGAAAAGTTGCAATTCTATCTTACACTTCTATAAAACCCTACACAAGCAAAGTTTTCGCCAACTCCTTAGCTCCTTTTAAATCCACTTTTCCAGAACCTAAAAGCGGAATTTTTTCTACTTTTAAATAAAGGCTTGGCTTAAAAATAGCAGGCATATCCGAGCCTTTTATCGCTTCACATACACCTTGAAAATACTCCTCATCGCATTCTATTAATAAAACCACCCTTTCGCCCTTTTTCTCATCTTCTAAAGCCACAGCACAAAATTTTACGATTTGAGTGTCTATAAATTTGGCAAGCTCTTCTTCTAAAGACCCTAGAGAAACCATCTCGCCACCAATCTTTGCAAAACGCGAATACCTATCGACTATATACAAAAAACCATCTTCATCTAAATGTCCCTTATCGCCTGTGTTATACCATCTTATCCCATCTATTTCTTTAATCACTTCATCGGTTTTTTCTTTATTATTAAGATAACCAACCATAACCTGATGTCCGCCTATAAGTATGAGTCCATCTTCATTTGTCTTTAAATTTTCATAAGTATTTGGCTCCACTATGCGAACAGCTGTTCCGGGCAAAGGCATTCCTACGCTACCTTCTTTATTTGCTCTATGCACCACCCAATAATCCGCATCAAAACGATTAGGCAAATTCACACTTGCCACAGGCGTAGTCTCAGTAGCCCCATAACCTTCGAAAATACTCTTTTTAAATTTCATCTCAAAAGCAGTTCTTACTTCATTTTTAAGTTTTTCAGCACCGCTTACTACTATTCTTAAGCTTTCAAACATTAAGGCATCAAGCTTTTTATTTCTCGCATAAATTCCTAAAAAAGTAGAGGTTCCACACATAATAGTAACATTATTTCTAGCCACCGCTTTAGCAATACCTAAGGCATCAGTAGGGTCAGCAAAAGTAACGCTTTTAATCCCTTCAAGCAAGGGTAAAAAAGTAGCAACGCTAAGTCCAAAAGCGTGAAAAGGCGGTAAAGATGAAAGCATTACATCATTATTTTTAGTGCAAAGCACATCTGAAATTTGTGCGATATTGCTTAAAATATTGCGGTTATTTAACATTACTCCCTTTGGAGTGCCTTCGCTACCACTGCTAAAAAGTATGGCAGCTATGGAAAGATTGTTTTTAGAAGGAGCAAAAATAGCCTTTAAAATAAAGCTTGGCAAAATACTTACCAAGCTCATCATAGATAAAATTTTCATCTTTTGCTTTTTCAAATCAGCCACTATATCTTCCATATAAATTATATGAACTTTTTCATCTAAATTTAAGCTCAAGCCCTTGCTTGCTAATTTTTCTAAAAATTTTCTTGAAGTATAAAGCTGAAAAATTTGCGCTTCTTTTACCGCTGCCTTTAAAGCCTTCTCTCCTGCTGTAAAATTAAGATTCACCACAACCTTATCCGCAAGTAAAACAGCTAAATTTAGCAAAGAACTTGCAAAAGAAGCGGGAAGCAAAATCCCCACGCATTCTTCTTTAGGGCTATAAGAACCCCGCTGGGTGTGGATGCTTAATCTTTGAGTGTTTTGCTTGATAAATGAGCTAAGTATAAGACTAAGACTTAGCATTTTTCGGTAAGTAACCGCACCCGCTAAGGTATCGATAATCGCAATTTGACTTAAATTTTTCTTCGCAGTATTTATCCACAATCTAGCTAAAGTGTGCATAGCTTCACACTGGGACTTCCACGCCATAAAAGATAGCTCAAAAACCCTAGCTTTAACTTCATCTCTTTTTGAATGTAAGGGCATAGCTTTGCCAAAAGCTATGGCAATATTTCTCTTACTCAAGGTTCTATTTCTAGCTGAAAATTCTTCATCGCTCCTTGAAAAAGCACTTCCCCAAAGCCCCCTAATATAAAAAGGGATAATCCTTCCTTCGTCTTCATTTAAAGACGCACAAGCTAGCTCAAAACCTGCTTTAAATTCATTCAATTGTCCGTGTCTAGAAAGTATCCCTTCTGGGAATAAGCACACCAAATCACCTTCCCTAATGCGACTTGCAATTAATTCTAAACTCGCCTTACTCGCCCCGCTTGAAACAGGAATAACTCCAAATTTATCAAGAAAAAGCTTTATATACCACTTAGAATAAATACTTCTTTCCATAACAAAATAAACTTTTCTAGGAATTGCCATTTGCACAATAGCCCAATCTATAAAAGAAATATGATTTCCTAAAAGTAAGGCACCGCCTTTTTCAGGTATATTTTCAAAGCCTTCTACAAGCAAACGATAACGCTGTAAAAAAGCCAAGCTAAAAAGTATGCGAACCAAAGAAAAAGGAAGCTTTAAAATCACATATAAGGCTCCAAAAAAAGCCACTACGCTGATAAAATGAAATAAATATATAGTGTCTATTTTAAAATTCGCAAATAGGGTCGCAAGGAGTAAAAATCCAAGCATAGCAATGTTTTGAAAAAAATTATTTCCTGCGAGAATTTGTCCTAGTTCGTTCTCCCTAGCGTGAAATTGTATCAAAGAATTTAAAGGAATAATAAAAAGCGCACCGCAAAAACCAAAGAAGAAAAAAATCAAACTATAAGTCAATAAACTCGTAAAATAAGGCATAATCAAAGCCATTAAAAAAACACCTAAGGCTCCAAGCGGAATAAGCCCAAGTTCTATATAGTTTTTAGAAAATCTACCCGCAAGCAAAGAGCCTAAAATCACCCCTATGCCTGAAAATCCAAGTGAAATTTGCACATAAAAGGTGTTTTCTTCCAAAAGCTCATTTTTGCTAAATACAGGAAAACTCACAAGATAAAGTTGAGAAATAGCCCAAAATAAAGAAATTCCAACCACGCAAAGCCAAATGACTTTATTTTCAAAAATAAGCTTTAAATTTTTTGCTAAAAGTTTGCCGCTAAGATATTGCTTATTGTCAAAAACAAGTTTTTTATCGCCTGTTCTAAGCTTTGGCAAACGCCACGCTAAAAACAATTCTATACAAGAAAATAAAATCAACAAAAAGCCTAAAGGTGCAACTCCTTTTAAAAGCTCTTCGCTATTTGCATACTCTGGTTTATAAAGAGCCTCAAAACTAAAGGAAAATAGACTCATTCCTGCTAAAATCGCTACTATACTCACAGCACTCAACGCACCATTTCCCATAGAAAGCAAGTCCTTGCCAACAAGTTCCTTAATAAAACCATATTTGCTAGGAGAGTAAATCGCAGCTTGAATTCCCATAACAAAGGTAAGGGCAAAAGCTGTCCAAAAAGCTCCATTATAATAACAAATACAAATGATAATACTAAGCACTACGCTAAAAGCCGCGCAAAGCTTCATAATCCAATTTTTAGGATACCTATCAGCCAAAAAACCAGAAGGCGAAAGCATTAAAATAAAAGGAAGTAAAATAAGCGCATTCACTAAAGCACTTAAAAAAAGCTGAGTGCTTCCTTCATAAAGCTTATAAATGGTATTTTGAATGATAATCTTATGTCCTAAATCCACAAAAGCATTGATAAAAGCAACGAGTAAAAAGGGCATTAAACCATGAATTTTCAAAAAAGATTTTTTTTGCATTTTAAGCCTTGATTAAAAATTAAACTAACGATTTTATCACAGAAATATTAATTTTTGATTGTTATCAATGGCACTTTTTAAAAGCACTCCATCTACTTTTAAGGCATAAAAATAATCCAAATTTTTTAACTCCTTGACAAGAAATAAAAGCTTAGTATCAAAAAGATAAAATTCAGCCACTTCACTAGCATATTTTGCCAAATTTTCATCTTGAAAAATTAAAAATTTTGCCCCCAAGGCACTTGCTAAAAAAATCTCATCTTTATTTTTGATTAAAACAGCAAAAGCTAAATTTTGAGCCTTTAAAGAAGAAATTAAATTTTCATCATAAAAAATACAAGAAATGCTATCATTTTGAAGTTCTGTAATGTTTTCAACAAAGTGAAAATGGGTATTTTGTAACAATTTATGCCCAAAAATTAACATTATCATTCCTTAAAAGTGGCGCAGCGGACGGGGCTCGAACCCGCGACCTCCGCCGTGACAGGGCGGCATTCTAACCAGCTGAACTACCGCTGCATCCAAATAAGAGTAGTAAGAATATGGTGGTCGCTATAAGACTCGAACTTATGACATCCACCTTGTAAGGGTGGCGCTCTACCAACTGAGCTAAGCGACCTGATGGTGTCCCGTGTTGGATTCGAACCAACGGCCCTCTCCTTAAAAGGGAGATGCTCTACCGGCTGAGCTAACGAGACAAAAACAAAAATGTGATTATGCCAAAATTAGCTTTTTTTGTCAAGCTTTTGCAAATCATTTTTGATATTTTCTCTCTAAATAACGAGAAATTACACTGATGGGCAAAGTCAAAATAAGATAAGCAATAGCCAAAATCACATAAGCTTCAAGAGTGGCGAAGGTGTAGGAATTTATCTCTTGTGCATTTTGGGTAAGTTCATTGACCGCAATGACACTTAGCAAGGAGCTGTCCTTAATCAAATTCGCAAACTGCCCACTTAAAGGCGCTAAAATATTCTTTAAAGCCTGAGGAAATACTATATAAATAAAAATTTGTAGCTCTTTTAAGCCCAAAGCTCTAGCGCTTTCAAGCTGAGAAATGCTAATGCTTAAAATACCCGCTCTAAATATTTCAGCCAAATAAGCAGCGCAAAAGCTTGCTAAAATAATCGCACCCACCATATAGCGATTATCAAAACCCCAGTTATTGGCAATAATATAATATATCAACAATACTTGCACCAGCAAAGGAGTTCCCCTGATAAGCTCTATATAAAAGGTAGAAAAAAATCTTAAAAAAATAACCGAGCTTAAAGAAAAAGCACAAAAAATTCCGCCCAAAATTATACTTAAAAACAAGGATAAAAAACTTATTATCAAAGTGTTTAAAAAGCCTTGAAAAAATTTTTCTTTGTAAGATACAAGCACACTAAAATCAAAATGATAAGCACTTATGCTAAAACTAAAATAACAAAATAAAACCAAAAATAAAACTAAAAAGATTAAATTGCTTATGATTTTAAGTTTTGATAGGGCTTTTAAGGGTTTAAAATTTTTATTTTTTTGAATAAACAAGAACAATAAAAAGCTCCAAAATTTCATTCATTTCTTAAAGTATCTAAAATATTAATTTGAGTTGCTTTTTTCGCAGGATAAAAAGAAGATAAAGCAATTATCATCAAAGCTCCGATAATAGTCAAAGAAAAATCTAAAAATGATAAATCAAGCGGTAATTTACTCGTTCCATAAACATCAGCAGGTAAGCTTACTATATCAAAATTCCCTAAAAGCCATAAAGCAAAAAAAGCAAGCAAAACACCCACCACCATACCGCCACCACCTATAAGCATACCTAAGGCAAAAAAGCTTTTTTTTATCTCATTTTTACTTGCACCAAGTGCGAGCAAAAGAGCGATTTCACTGCGGCGATTCATCACTATCATTAACAAAGAGCTGACTATATTTAAGCTTGCGACCAAAATAATGAGCATTAATACTATAAAAAGCGCTCTTTTTTCAAGCTTTAGAGCCGAAAAGAAATTTTTATTCTGCTCCCACCAGCCTACGACCGCATAATCGCTTTTTAGATAGGACTTTATTTTTTCCACATCCTTAAAAGCATCATCACTATATACATGAACCCCGTCATAAATTTCAGATACCCCAAGCACCTTTCTTAAGGCATTTACATCAGCATACATATAGGCTTTATCGTAAAAAATAAGCCCTGAGCTAAAAGACGCTTTGACATCAAAACGCTTCGTTTGCGGCACCAAAGAAAATCCGCTGGGATTAAGACTAGAAAAAATAAGCGAAAGTTTATCGTTTTTGCGTAAATTAAGCTCATCAACCAGTGCTGAACCCACAAGTATATCAAAACCGCTTAAATTCTCATCTTTTAAAGCTTTAGCGACTACTTCGTTGATTTTTTTTTCATCATCAAAATTCACTCCAAAAAGTATGCCACCTTCAAAACGGCTATCGCCCTTTGCCACAACTTGAGTGCTTATATAGGGGCTAAATAGCAAATTTGGAAATGTTTTTCTCAACTCGTCTATAAATTCATCATTTACAGGAGCATAGAATTTAGGCAAAATGGTAATGGGATAATTCATCACAAAAAATCGTTTTTCAAATTCCTTATCAAAACCATTCATAATTGCCATAGCCACAAGCAAAACACAAAGTCCTACACAAACACCCAAAAAAGCCAAAAGCATAGAAAGATTGATAAAGGGCTGTTCTTTATCAAATCTTAAATATTTAAAAAGTAAATATTTTAAAACGCTTTTATTCAAGCTAAAATTCCTTGCTTAGGACCGCTTTTTCCGTGACATTCTTTGAATTTTTTTCCACTTTGGCAAGGACAAGGGGCATTGCGTGGAACTTTTTTAAATTCAGCTTCGCCAAGCTCATCTTCACTTGCACCCATTTGCACTAAGTTTTCAAGCAACTTTTCATTTTCTTCACTAGCTTTATTTTCTAAATTTTGTGCCTCTTCTTGATTAAACTGGACGCTAAAAAGAAGCTTAACGCTGTCAAATTTAATACGATTTACAAGCTCTAAAAAAAGATTATAACTTTCTTTTTTATACTCCACTAAAGGGTCTTTTTGATTATAGCCACGAAGTCCTATGCCTGTTTTTAAAATATCCATTTGATACAAATGCTCACGCCAAGCATTATCCAAAACTTGCAAGTATAAAATACGCTCTATATTTCGCAATTCTTTAAGCTCAAGTCTTGACATCTTTTCATTATAAGAATTTTCAAGAATTTGACTTAGTTTATCTTGCATTTCAATGACACTTAAATTCTCAAAATCTTTTTCGCTTATCTGGGTTGAGCATTCATACAAAATTTTTGCTTGTAAATTTTCAAAATTGACCTTAGAGCCACTTTCATCAAGCATATAATCATTCATCACATTGGCACTATATTCTGCTATATTTTGCGAAATTTTAGCCCTAATATCATAATCTTCATCTAAAAGCTCATTGCGGTAATGATAAATAGTTTTTCTTTGCTCATTTGCCACATCATCATATTCTAGCAAATGCTTTCTGCTTTCAAAATGCAGAGTTTCGACCTTTTTTTGTGCGTTTTCAACCGCTCTTGTTACTATTCTACTTTCTATACTTTCGCCCTCTTCTATACCTAAGCGGTCCATAATGCTTTTAATACGCTCACCTCCAAAAATTCTCAACAAATTATCTTCTAAACTCAGATAAAAACGACTAATCCCCGAATCCCCTTGCCTTCCTGCACGACCACGCAATTGATTATCGATTCTACGGCTTTCGTGTCTTTCTGTGCCGATGATATAAAGCCCACCCAAAGCCCTAATCTCATCATCGATTTTAATATCCACGCCACGACCTGCCATATTTGTAGCGATAGTTACAGCACCTTTTTTGCCCGCATCAGCAATAATCAAAGCTTCTTGCTCGTGATTTTTCGCATTTAAGACATGATGGGGAATTTTTTCTTTCACAAGCATATTGTGAAAAACTTCACTGCGTTCTATACTAGCCGTTCCTACAAGAACGGGCTGACCTTTGGCATTAGCCTTTTTAATCTCTTCAATCACGGCTTTAAATTTTTCATTTTGAGTTTTATAAATCAAATCATCTTTATCCTGTCTTTTAATAGGAATATTTGTAGGGATTGAAATGACATCTAAGCTATAAATTTGCGAAAATTCTGTCGCTTCTGTTTGTGCGGTTCCTGTCATACCTGCGAGTTTGTTATACATTCTAAAATAATTTTGAAAGGTTATATCGGCTAAAGTTTGGCTTTCTTCTTGAATTTTTACATTTTCTTTGGCTTCTAGGGCTTGATGCAAACCTTCGCTAAAACGACGCCCCTCACTCAAACGCCCTGTAAATTCATCAACAATTATCACTTCTTTATTTCTTAAAACATAATGCACATCTTTTTCAAAAAGATTATGTGCCTTTAAAGCTTGGTCTAATTGATGGGCTAAAATAGCATTATCAAGGCTGTATAAATTTTCTACTCCAAAGAGCTTTTCAGCCTTGGCTATTCCTTCTTCTGTGATTAAAATAGAGCGGTTTTTTTCATCTACCAAAAAATCCCCTTCTTGCTTTGCTCCTTTAGCCAAATCCTTAGGCTCTAAGCTTTGCCCCCTTTTCATCTGTTTTGCTACTTCATTAGCCTTGATATAGCCATCAAGCGTGCGATTTGTAGGACCGCTGATGATAAGTGGAGTTCTTGCTTCATCGATTAAAATGCTATCGACTTCATCTACGATAACAAAATGATGTTCTCTTTGAACCTTTTGGGCTTTTGAAAATTTCATATTATCTCGCAAATAATCAAAGCCAAATTCGTTATTGGTTCCATAAGTAATATCACAGTCATAGGCTCTCTTATGCTCTAAATCGCTATTTTGCGATGAAAGCACCACACCCACACTAAAACCTAAAAAATTATAAATCACACTCATTTGCTGGGCGTCTCTTTTAGCCAAATAATCATTTACCGTAACTACATGCACACCCTTACCGCTCATAGCATTTAAAACCACAGGCAAGGTTGCTACAAGGGTCTTGCCTTCGCCTGTTTTCATCTCTGCGATTTTGCCTTCGTGCAAGACCATACCGCCTATTAATTGCACATCAAAATGACGCATATTTAAAGTTCTTTTACCTGTCTCTCTAACAATGGCAAAGACTTCATTTAAAATATCATCTTCTTTCTTCTCTCCACTTAAAATTTGCTCTTTAAATTTCGCAAATTCGGCTTTTAATTCATCATCGCTTAAATTTTGATACTTGTCTTCTAAAGCATTGATTTGTGCTACACGCTTAAAATACCTTTTCACTTCTCTTTCGTTTTTCGTGCCAAACACAGCTTTTAAAGCATTTAAAAACATTTTTAAACCTTTATAAATTTTTTCAAGCTGTCATTATAACGATTATTTAATTAAAATTAGCTAGAATGACACAAAAAATATAATTTTTTTAAGGAAAATAAATGAAAAAAGTATGCTTGATATTTTTTATTTTTATAGGGCAAATTTTCGCTCTTGAGCTTGATTTTAACACTTTTTCAAGCGATTTTACTCAAATAGTAAAATCCAAAAATTCCACACTTTCTTATTCAGGACATTTTATATTAGACAAAAATCAGGCGTATTGGAGCTATGAGCTGCCTAGCAAAAAAGAAATTTATATTAACAAAAATCAAATAACCCTAGTAGAACACGATTTAGAACAAGTTGTTTTTTCTAAACTTGATAATATCCCAAATCTTGGTGAAATTTTTAAAAAAGCAAGCCCCAAAAGCAAAGATGAATTCATAGCAAAATACGAAAACATAAATTACACAATTAAACTTTACGAAAATACAATTCAAAGCATAGCTTACAAGGACGAATTTGAAAATGATGTTGTGATTAAACTAGACAATCAGGTTAAAAATCCAAAAATCGACCCTAAAATTTTCAAGGCACACATTCCGCAAAATTATGACATAGTTCGTTAATTTTGCGTTGAATTTTCATCAAGCTTTATATCATAACCTTGTGGCAAAATTTGTGGCGAGGATGAGCTTGTATTATTATCCTTAAAAATTTGGGGCGGATTGGCAATCAAATCCCGTTTGATTTTTTCTTCTAAATCAGGGCTTATTTTTGGCACATTTAAATTCTCTATGTTGATTTCTCCATTGTCATTTTGATTTTCTTCATCTGGTTCTTTGAAAAGTTGTTCCACCTGCTTAGTCTCTATATTTGGCACACTAGGAGCTGGGACCTTTTCGACATTGGAGACTTGAGGAGCTTGAATTTTAGGAACTTCTAAATTTTCAAGGGCTTTTTTCACTTCACTATCCACACCCTTTTGTTTGGCTTCTGAGCTTTCTAAAAAACGCTTAAATTCTTCTAAGTCAAATTTTTCAACCCCGCTTAAAGATAGAATATATACATCGTCTAATTTGATTTTATATTTTTTGTCTAAAAATTTTTCTAAAGTTTTTTTAAAATTATTTTTACCCATTTCTGTGAAAATATCTTCATAAAAAAACCCAGAAATTACCGTATTTATAGCATCAATGAGTTTATTTTCATTTTCTTTCAAATTATCCCCATCAAATTCTAAAGAAATTTCAATTTTTTTAAGAACATTAGCTCCGCTTTTAGAATACAAATCTGTTCTTAACTTATCTATTTCAAGACTTTGAGCGTTCAAACTCAAAGCCAAAAAAACACTTAAAAATATTTTTTTCATTGAATGCCTTTAAAGGATTTGCTCTTGTAATTCAAGATTTACAAAATCGTGTCTTTCATAAAAATCACTCACACTTGAATCTATTTTTAAAATATTAGCAAAATAAAGCCTAAAATTAATATTTTTCGCAGAATAAATTTTCAAAGTATTTGGATTTGTAGCACGAGAAAGAGCCACATAAAGCTGACCCCTTTCAAAAATATAATCAATATCGCAAACTAGCTTTTCTATACTCATACCCTGCGATTTATGTATGGTAATCGCATAGGCTAATTTTATGGGAAATTGGGTCATACTCGCAAGGGTATTGATGATAATTTCCTTGCCTACTTGCTCAAATTCTTCCATAAAAAAAGTATAAGGCTCTAGCAAAATTTGAGTTTTATTATTTTTAAGGATAGAAATATAAGTTTTTTCTTCTTCATAAATAATATCTTCTACAATCCCCTGCTCTCCATTATAATAATTTTTATCCCAATTATTCACGCAAAAAATAATACGACAACCCACCTTGATATTTAACTCTTCTACTATATTTAGCCCCTTAAGCCAAGCAGCAAGCTCTTCGTCTTTTAGGCTATTTTCTTCCTTTTTCAGCTCAGCCTTAAAACATACAAGCGGAGTTTTAAGTTTGTTTAACCTTTCTTGATTGATATGATTTGCTTTTTTATTGATACCACAAAGCAAGGTATAATCATCTTCTAAATTTTCTAATTCTTTATAATCAATTCGCAAAGATTCAAAAAAACTTAAAATTTTTTCATCTAAAAAACCCTGTCTAAGCAAAGATAAATTAGCATAAAATTCCATATTTTGCGTTCTTTTAGGCTGGGTGAGTTTAAGGTATTTAAAATTTAAATCCTGCCAGAAAAAAGACGAAAAAGCATAGTGAGAATGATTAAATAAGCTTTCTTTCTTTTCCTTAATCACAGGAGGTAACTGAAAAAAATCCCCCACAACTAAAATTTTGCCCTTAAAATTAGAATTTCTAAGCCTAAAAGCTATCATCTCAAAGACACTCGCACTTACCATAGAAATTTCATCGATGATAATAAGCTCGGTTGTTTTTAAAAGCTCTTTAAGCTTTGCTAATTTTTCTTTTTGCTTTTGATTGCGGTCTAATGCGCTTAATTTCATCATATCATCACAATACCCTAAACAAAAAAAGCTGTGCAAGGTAAGCCCACCTATATTAAACGCTGAAAGAGCGCTAGAACCAAGAGCTACGACTGATTTTTTTTGCTTTCTATAAGATTTGATAAGTTCGTGGGTTAAAAAGCTTTTGCCCACCCCAGCTCCACCGCTTAAAAAAACATTATCATAGGCTAAAATTTTCTCTAGTTTATCAAGCATTATTTTTCCTTAGCTTTAATTATAACTATTTTTTCTAAAAGGTTGATTATGAAATTTTGCTTATATATGGGTTTTTTGCTCTTATTTTTAACCGCTTGTTCAACAAAAAATTTAACCCCGCCCCAAAGCCCAGAACTGGAGCAAAAAAAAGAAAATTCAAACTACGCCAAGCTTGAATTCGAGCAAAACACAAGCATCTTGCCCCAACTTACGCAAAATATCCATTTTAACGCAAAAGAATACAAAAAACGCTTTTTTAGCCCTTGGCACGACTCATTTAAAAACTACAAGGCTCAAAATCTTTTTTGGTCTTTTCCTGCGTATTTAAATCCAAAAAATACTTATTATTTTTTCAACAAACAAAAAATTCCAATTGCGTGGTTCAAAGACGCTGTGTCTAATGCAAACACCCAAAATTTAGGCAAACTTAACCAAAAAGCTCTCATCGTGCAAAATACGATTTCTAAAAATCTCCCCACTCAAAGAGCCATTTTGAAAAATCCTTTTTTTGAAAATGAAGGCTTTCCTTTTGATTATGCAAGTGATAGCATTTTAAATGTTGGCACTCCTGTTTTAATCTCTCATTTTAGCAAGGACAAACGCTATGCTTTTATATTGAGTGAAGTTGGAGTGGGTTTTGTAGAAAGTAAAAATTTGGAAATTTTTTCAAATCACAGGGCAAAAATTTATGAAAAGCTAGATTTCATCACTCCTTTAAAAGAAAAACTAGCTGTTTTTAGTGATGATGGAAATTTTTTCTTTGAAAGCAGAATCGGTGCGATTTATCCTTATTATAAGGAAGATAAAAACTATTTTTATGGCAAAATAGGGTCTAAAAAATACAAAATATCCAAAAAAAATGCCGCCAAATTCCCTTTAAAATTTAGTGATGAAAATTTAAAAAATCAGCTTTCGCAAGTTTTAAATTTGCCTTATGGCTGGGGTGGATTTGATTTTGAGAGGGATTGTTCTTTGCTCACACGCGATATTTTTTCAGCTTTTGGACTTTATCTGCCAAGAAATTCAGCAGCACAAAAAAATTTCTTTAATCATTTTGATATAAGCACTCTTAGCAACTCGCAAAAAAAAGATTTTTTAAATCGTTTTGGAAAAGCTTATCTAAGTCTGCTTTATCTGCCGGGGCATATTATGCTTTATGCAGGAAAAATTTCTCAAACCGATGTTGCCATACACAATATCTGGGGCTTAAGAAAAAACGCCACACAAAGACTTCTCATAGGCTCTAGCGTTATCAGCTCTTTGGAAATAGGAAAAAATGAAATTTTAGAAGAGAATTTACTCTTATCAAGACTTAAAGAAGTAAGCTTCATTACTTTAAGCAAAGAAGAAAAAGAGCAAATCGCAACTTATCTTCAAAATATAGAAAAATAAAATATTTAAAAAGCAAAGCCACCCTGAAATTTGACTTAGTCAAACTAAGGTAGTCCCACTCAATACTAGAGCAGACACAAAAGTCGCTATTACGGGCTTTTGTAATATTCCCCTTAATTTTAAAAAGCAGATGGATTGCTTTGATTTTTCTAAAGTCTCGCAATGACAAATTGCGTGTGGTTTAATCCTTGCTCTACGAAGTAAGCTTAAAAGTTTAAAGCGATAAGGATAGCTTCACTTTCACAAGTGAAAGTTTGGGGCGACAATGTCATCATAGCAAAGCTAAGTCAAATTAAAACAATCCTTAACTAGCAAAAAAGGGTTATAAATTCCAGTCCTTAAAACCCCTAAAACTAAAAAATTTAATCAATAAATCTTTTTGTCAAATCCTTAAAATATTCTATGCGTCTATCGCGTAAAAAGGGCCACCAGCGACGCACATTTTCACTTCTTTTTTTATCTATTTCTATGATTTTTACGCATTCATTTTGACTATCTAGCAGACAAAGCTCCTCACCTTGGGGTCCAAAAACAAAAGAATTCCCCCAAAATCTTATGCCTTCTTCTACTCCGCTTTTATCCTTTTCAAAGCCCACTCTATTGACAGCTACCACATATAAGCCATTGGCTATGGCGTGGCCTTTTTGCACTCCAAGCCAAGCTTGAAGCTGTCTTTGTTTCTCTTGCATTTGATCCTTATCAAACCACCCAATAGCCGTGGGATAAATCAAAATTTCAGCCCCTTTTAAAGCCATAATCCTAGCCGCTTCAGGATACCACTGGTCCCAACAAATCAGCACTCCAAGCCTTCCCACACTCGTATCAATAGGCGAAAAACCCAAATCCCCCGGCGTGAAATAAAATTTCTCATAAAAACAAGGGTCATCAGGTATGTGCATTTTGCGGTATTTTCCCGCTATGCTTCCATCCTTCTCAAAAACCACAGCTGTATTATGATAAAGCCCCGCACTGCGTTTTTCAAAAAGCGAAGTGATTAGCACCACCTCATTTTCCTTAGCCACACCCGACCAAAATTCCACATCCTTTTCATAGTCATTTGCATAGTCAAAAAACTCCACATTTTCACTTTGACAAAAGTATTCACTTTGGTGAAGCTCCCCTAAACAAACAAGCTTGGCTCCTTCTTTTGCAGCCTTAGTTATAAATTCACAAGTTTTTTCTATGGTTTTTTGCTTATTGGAGTGGAATTTTTGCTGTATTAAAGCGATTTTCATTGTCTTTGCCTTTCTTGTTCGGCGTCATCGTAAGGGTCTAAATGAATTTGTATATCCCATTTTTCTTCCTTAAACCTTTCACGAACGCCATTTTCTATATCATCTGAAATTTTATGTGCGTTTAAAAGC
Organism: Campylobacter parajejuni; assembly: GCF_046764905.1. Taxonomy (NCBI): domain Bacteria; kingdom Pseudomonadati; phylum Campylobacterota; class Epsilonproteobacteria; order Campylobacterales; family Campylobacteraceae; genus Campylobacter; species Campylobacter parajejuni. The sequence goes on along the minus strand of NZ_JBKORB010000003.1, from coordinate 18,408 downwards.
GAGATTATAGGACAAAAGACCAAATGAACGCTTAAGTAATTACAACTTGGAGTTTTGCGGGTTTTTAGCTCGTGATAAGAGATTATCTCAGGATTATTGGCTATCAAAGCACAAATTATCTCTACTTGCTCTTTAGGTAAAGCTTCGTCCATTAAAAATCTCAAAGCTTTTTTGATGATTTTAAAGGCAGAAAATGCCGTATAAAGGCTAATAACTATCCCAAAAATCGCATCGATAATATGTAAATTTGTAAAATAAATCAACACCAAAGCCCCTAAAGTGCAAGCATTCGTTAAACAATCACTTTTATAGTGCAAGGCATCACTTTCTATAATCAAACTTTTAGTTTTTTTAGCCACATAATTTAAAAAAAGCACAAGAAAAAAGGTTACAAGCAAAGCAAAAACCATTACATAAATGCTTGAGTTTAAATCTAAAATTTCTTCTTTATAATAAATTTTCAAAATGCTTTCATAGAAAATAAAAACCCCCACACCCACTATAAAAAAGCCTTCTAACAAACCCATCAAAGCTTCGATTTTAGAAAAACCAAAATTATAATTTTCATTTGCCTTTTGAGAGCTTTTTTTAAGAGCCAAAAAATTAAAGGCAGAAATAGCAAAATCCATCAAAGAATCAATCGCACTTGAAAGCACCGCCACAGAGCCACTTGCTAAGCCTACGATAAATTTGACTAAGGCTAAGACAATAGCACATAAACTAGCTATGAGTGTGGCTCTTTTTTGCAAACTCATCTTAAACCCTTAAAGCGATTTTGGCAAGAGCAGTGCAAAGAGCCATTTTGACGCAAAAACACCCTTGCATCCACTCCTATAATCTCACGCTGTGGCAAAGCTTTTGCCAATCTTTGTGCTACTAATTCATCTTTTTCATCCCCGTAAAAAGGCACGATTAAAGCCTTGTTGATAAAAACGAAATTCGCATAAGTAGCCCCTAGTCTGCGATTTTCGTAAAATAAAGGCTTAGGCAAGGGAAGCTCTAGCAGCTTAAAGGCTGTTTTTTCAAGCTCTTCTTTCATTTTTTTTAGCGGCAAATAATGCTCATCCTTTTCATCTTCACAAACAGAGTAAGCTATGGTATTTTTATCGATAAATCTTGCTAAAGTATCGATATGATGGTCTGTATCATCGCCTTTGATAAAGCCATTTTCTAGCCAAATAATGCGTTTTAAGCCAAAAAATTCTTTTAATTTTTCTTCGATTTGGAGCTTATTAAAATGAGAATTGCGATTTGCATTAAGCAAGCAATGCGAACTTGTAAGCATAACCCCATCGCCATTAAAATCAATGCTCCCGCCTTCTAAAACAAAATCAACCCTTTTAAGCTCTTCTTTAAATTTATCCTTAAAAAGCTTAGAATTTACAGCATTATCAAGCTCACTTGGAAATTTATTTCCCCAAGCATTAAATTTAAAGTCAATTGCCCTTAAACGCCCATTTTCTAGCACATCAATCGCACCAAAATCGCGTATCCAAGTATCGTTTGTATCGCACTGAAAAAATTCCACATTTTTAAAATCCTTAAAAACTTCAAAGTCCTTATAACTAGGAGCTATAAGCAAAACCTTTTGAAAAGGAATCGCAGCTTTTACAAAATTTTGATAAGCCTTTGTAATTTCATCTAAATACTCTTTCCAGTCGCTGTTTTTATGGGGCAAGGCAAGGAGTAAATACTCCTGCTCACTCCATTCGGGGATAGATTTTATCATTTTTATGCCTTTTTTGATAATAAAATGCGTATTTTAGCATTTTTTAGCTTTTTGTCAAATTTTATATAGCATTAATAATGATTGGAGTATAATTGCGAAATTTTTAAACAAAGGATAAATATGAAAACAATAAATATCCAAAAAATTCACAACGGGGGGGGGGGATTAAAATTCTCTCTTCTTTGCGCTTCGCTTCTTTTAAGCACTTCAGCCTTAGCAGACTTTGAAGGTGGGGGTTGTAACGGACAGACTTGCAATATCACTACAAATATTACTGAAACGATTAGCAATGTAAATTCAGCAAAAATGCTTTATATAGAACCCAATGGCTCTTTAAATGTGGGTTTAGAAAAAGATGCCTTTGTAAATAAGGGGGATTTGGAATTTTTTAATATGACTGGAAATTTATTAGGTAATGTTAGCAATCATAGCAAAATAGAAATGCTTACAATACACACCAAACAACCCCAAAAAGCTCAAGGAAATGTGATTAATTACGGCGAGATAGAAGCGTTAGAAATAGCTAACCTTCAAGGAGATGTGATTAACTATGGCGAGATATCACAGCTTTTTAATATCCATAATATACAAGGCAATATCATTAATCAATCTAGCGGAGTGATTAATACAGATTTGTCCATCCAACAAGATAGAACTTTGACGGGTTCTATCATCAACTCAGGCACTATCAATGGCAACATAGTATTAAAGGAAAATTCTCAAATCATAGGTTCTATTATCAATGATGGTGTCATTAATGGCGATATAATGTCAATGGAAACCGACTCTAAAATCATAGGTTCTATCATAAATAAGGGCGCTGTAAATAATATATTAGTTCTAGATATGCAAGGCGATTTCATCAATCATTCTAGTGGAGTGATAAATGGTCGATTAGGCTTGGGACAATTAACAGGAAATTTCATCAATGACGGAATTATTAAAGGAACTATAAATCAAAAAAACGCTCAAATCACAGGTTCTATTATCAATAATGGAATTATGGAAGAAATCAATTTAAATAGCAGCAAAATCACAGACTCCATCATCAACACAGGAACTATCAATAAAGAAATAACCATAGGAAGCACTTCTCAGGTTGGTGGTTCTATACTAAATTCAGGAACGATTAATAGCATAATATCAACGTCAAATTATGACTTAACCATAAACAATAATGACACCATAAATTCAGGCATTACCAATGCAGGCAGTGGAACCATCACTCTTAACAATCAAGGTCATATTGGAAAAGATAGTAGTGGAAATAATCTTACAAATTCGGACATTGCAGGTAAGATTAGAGTAAGTGATTATCTTATATATAGTAAGCAAGATAGCACAATCGATAAAATCAAGCTAGGTGGGAGCAATACTAATGGCATTAGCTTTGATAAAATCACTTTAAATCAAAGCAATTTAGACATTGATAAGATTACTCATATTCAAGATATTATACAAGGTGCAAATAATGATAATATAGGTTCTATTGTCGGTAATGGTTCAGGGGATATAAACTTTGATTACGATAAAAACACAGGAAATATCAAGGTAAATATAAATTTAAAGAAAAGCTCTCAAGGAGCTTTGTTTAGAGCTAATCATTCTTTGCTGAATTCAAAAACAAGTTTTATCAATACTACTATGAATAATGCTATGAATACTACCCTTATGCAAAATTCTCACTCTCTTGCTTCCCTAGATGGTAAGAATAATCTATACGCTAGTGCTAATCAGCTCTTGCAAAGTGATATAAGCACTTATACTAAAGACTATACCCATAGCTTTTTTATCTTGCCTTATTTTTCTTCTACAAATATAGACTTAGAACAAGGCAAAGACGATACAGCACACACTCAAGGTATCTTAGTAGGAGCTAGCACTTTAGAAGAAAGTGGTTTGTGGGGAATTTATGCAGGGTATGAAGATAACGATATCGACTCTGATTTTTATGGTTTGGATAATAGAAGTTATTATGTGGGTTTAAAGTATTATAATGGTATTTATACTTTAGAGAATTTAGATGAAGTTTATGTTAAAGCCAATACTCAGTTTGGTCTTTTAAAAAATGATTTGAGTAAAAGACTGATTGATGTAACAGGGATTAAAACTTCTCAGGCTGAACCAAATACTTATTCTTATAGTGCAGGAGCTGATATAGGTATCAATTTTTATAAACAAAGTCATATTATTTCCCCAGAAATAGGTATAGCTTATGAAGGTTCTCATACTCAAGAATTTGATATGATAGGGGATGCAACCATAGCTGGGGGAGAAAAGACTTATGCTAATGATACACATATTTTTAGTTTAAGAACTAATATAAGCTGGTATAAGGATTGGCACGAGAAATTAAAAACACTTTTACAAGCAGGAGTAAAGTATAATCTTAATCCTAATATAGAATTACATTCTAAAATAGGAACAAATGAATTAAGAGATGATTATGACATAGCAAGAGTGGAAGGAAATTTAAATGCTTCTATGATTGTTCCTTTGGAAGATAATTTTTATTTTACTCTAAGTTATGGAGGAAATTTTAACAAAGATAGAAATACCCATATGGCTTATTCTCAAGTGGGGTATAAGTGGTAAAAAAAAAAGGGGGGGGGCTAAATGCCCTTTTATTTGAAATAAATTGTCATATTTTCACTGCTTAAAATAAGCTTATTGTCTTCTTTTGTCATTTTAAATTCCCCTTTTAAATTCGAAAGAAGAGAATTTTCAAAATCCATTACATCTAAAGGATGGCAAAGCATTTGAGTTGAAGCTGCACCTTCAAACTGCAAGGAAGTCCCGCTATTTTGATAAGAGCCAAAAAAACGATTGCACCCTGCATAGCCGTAAAATTTATTTTTATCAAAGCTAATGTTTGGAATTTCTTCTGCATTTTTAGCTTCAAGCATTTTACCTTTGACTATAATTTTTTCTATTTGCAAGGGCTGATTTTGTGTAAGCTCAACGCTTTTTGTAGAATTTGAATTGACTGAATTACTCGCACAACCTGCAAAAAAAGCCGCAGCTAAAGCAATTTGAAGAATTTTTTTCATAATATTTCCTTTAAATTTGAAATTGATTAAGTTCGTTTTCAAGATTATGACATACTATTTTTAACTCATCTGCAACCTGAAGTAAAATTTTAGAAATTTCTTCATTCTTTTCACTAACTTCGACATTTTCTTGCATGTGAGAAAGTAAATTTTGTATGTTTTCTTGAGAAATTTTAATTTTTTCCGTGCATTGAGTTACCAAGGTTCTGGCATCTTCATTGCATAGTTTAACTTCATTAGCGTCATTAACTAGCAAGGTGGTGTCTTCATTTAACGCTTGCACACTTTGAGCATTTTTCTTTAACTCTGCACTAACTTCATTAATGCTTTGTAAAAGTTCTTTTGTAATCTGTGCTACGCTTCCTAGAAATTCTTCACTGCTTTGAGCCAAACTCCTAACATCTTCAGCAATCACAGAAAAACCTCTCCCAAAAGCACCCGCTCTAGCAGCTTCTATACCCGCATTTAAAGACAATAAGTTGGTCTTATCGGCAATCTCATCCATCATCTGGGTTGCTTTTTGTATATTTCCTGCTTGATTTACCATATTTTCTACTTTTTTAGCTAATTCGCTTTCATTTTCAGACACCATTGATACTTTATTAGCAACATTAAATAAAGACTGAAGCATTTGCTCTAATAACAAAAAAGATTTTTCATTGGCTTCATTTGCCTGATTTGATAAGCTCGCAAGATTACCCAACTCATTGCCAACATTTGCACCGAGTTTAAAGCTCTGGTCTATTTGCTTATGGCTTTGTGAGCTGATTTCGCTCAAAGAAAGAGCGTTTGAATTTAGAAGACTGCTTTGTTTTTCCACATTTTTCGAATTATGACTTGCTCCTCTGACAGCCTTGTGAGTTTTCTCAATAAATTGGTTAATATATCTACAAGCCAAAGCGATTTCATCTTGACCCTTTACCGAAATACGCGCCTTTAAATTTCCACTTCCTTGAGCTAATTCTTTAGCGTGATTTAAAAGCTCCAAAACAGGCTTACCAACAACAAGCTTAAGCATTAAAAGAACCACACAAAGAGTGAAAATCAAAGCAATAGTAAAGATAATAATATAAGAATGACTAGTCCTATTAATATCCCTTTGAACATTCTCTAAAGAATGTGATATATCCATAACCCCAATCACACTACCTACTTTTGCATTCACATGACAAGCTACGCAACTTTCATCGGCAATCAAAGGGCGTATCAGTCTTAAATGTATAATTCCATTTGCATCTTCTTCCAAAGCTTGAACTTTAGGATTCAAAAACTGCTCTGCAATACGCTTATCATTCGAAATTTGCGGGGTTTTCATTTCAAAAAGCTCTATGGTATCCTTTGAAGGATAAATCTTAATATCACTAATGCCATCTATAGCTTTTGCATCGTTGATGGCTTCTTGAATTTTTTCAGGGTCGCCTAAATTCATAGCCATTCTCATCGTTTGAAAAACAGAAGTGCTTATGGTGTTTAAATTCGCCCTACTCATTTTATCCGCAGTATTTTTAAAATCTAAATTCAAAATAATATGCATTATGATAAAACTGATTAACAATACAACAAAAATCGCAGCAGAAACCTTAAAACCTATACTTTTAAACATTATAACTTCCTAAAAACAGAAATTTTTAGAAACATTTTACACATAGTTTATTTAATTTTTATTAAACTTTATGTGAAAATGAGAATTTATTAATGCAAGAAATGCCTTACTCCTGTAAAATAAAGTGCCATACCATATTCATCAGCAGCCTTTACTACTTCATCATCTCTTATACTGCCACCGGGTTCTACTATGGCTTTTACTCCCACTTTACTCGCTTCATCTATACTATCTCTAAAAGGAAAAAACGCTTCACTTGCCAAAACAGAGCCTTGCAAATCAAGCCCCATTTCTTTGGCTTTAGAAATAGCCGCCTTTGCAGCATCGATTCTGCTTGTCATACCCATACCAATGGCAAGCATAGCGCCCTTTTTTACATAAACAACATTATTTGACTTAGTCAATGCTGCGATTTTCATAGCAATTTCAAGGTCTTTTAACTCTTCTTCATTGGCTTCTCTTTGGGTCATCAAACTAGCATTTTTAAGCTCGTTTTTGGCTACTTCATCGCTGTTTTGATACACAAATCCCCCATCAATATGCTTAAAATCATACTTATCAAAATTACGAAGTAAATAAGGACTTTCTTGAGTGAAAATTTTAATGCGTTTTTTACCCTCAAACACCGCCAAAGCTTTTTCATCAACATTCGCCGCAAGAATAACTTCTACATAAATTTCATTGATTTTATTTGCCAAAGCTTCATCAAGAGTTCCATTTATCGCAACCACACCACCATAAGCACTCACACTATCGCATTTTAAAGCGTGCGTATAACTTTGAATTAAATTTTCTTTTATGGCAAAACCGCAAGGATTTGCGTGCTTGACTATAACAACAGCAGGAGCTTTATCAAAGCTACTTGCTAAATTTAAAGCCGCATTCATATCGCTTAAGTTATTAAAACTCGCTTCACCCTTAAGGGCTTTAAAATTCGTGCTAAAAAAAGCATCAAACTCATATAAAGCACCTTTTTGATGTGGATTTTCTCCATATTTGGTATCAAATACTTTTTGCCCTACGATAAATTTACTTGCTCCAAAGCCATTATTAAAGCGTTCGTTCATATAATTTGCAATATAAGCATCATAATTTGCCGTATGTTCAAAAGCCTTTATCATCAACTTCAAGCGAAAATTCTCATCATTTTCACCCTTTTTTAAAGTTTCAATCGCTTTTTCATAATCAAGAGGACTACAAAGCACCATCACATCTTTGTAATTTTTTGCCGCACTTCTTATCATCGCGGGTCCTCCTATATCAATATTTTCAATAATTTCATCAAAATCATCACTCATTATTGTTGTTTTTTTAAAAGGATATAAATTCACACAAACCAAATCGATGCCTAAAATTTCATTTTCCTTAGCTTGTGTTGTATGATTTTCATCGCTTCTTTTATGCAAAATACCTCCGTGAATTTTAGGGTGCAAGGTTTTTACTCGTCCCTCAAAAAGCTCAGGACTTTTTGTAAAATCACTCACTTCTATCGCCTTAACGCCATTAGCTTTTAAAAGCTTAAAAGTCCCCCCTGTTGAAAGGATTTCAAAAGCTAAATTTTCAAGCTCCTTGGCTAATTCAACTATACCTTCCTTATCGCTTACACTCAATAATGCTCTCATTTTTACCTTTCTAAATGTTGTTTGATTTTTTCATACGCTTCATTGATTTTTTGGAATTTTTCCACTCCCCTTTTAAGCTCTTCTTCGCTAACCTTGTTTGCGTTTAAAATATCAGGATGGTATTTTTTCGCTAAGGCTCTGTATTGTTTTTTCACTGCATTTAAATCCGCAGTATTTGGAAGTTCTAAAATAGCAAAAGCTTCATCTAAACTTAATCCCTCTCTCGTGCTTTTTAAATTTGAAAGACTAGAAATAAAAGCATCAAGCTCACTTTTTGCTATATCAAAAGCCCTAGCGATTTGTTCTAAAATTTCACGCTTTTTGTCATTAAAATCTACATCGATTAAAGCCATAAACACAAGCACACGCAAAACATTAAAACGCTCATTTTTAGGCAAAGGCACTTCTTTTAAAAAGTCTTTTGCCACATAAAAAGCATCGCTTAAATTTTCTTTGTGTTCATTAAAACTTGCCTTTAAAAACGCTCTTTCTTTATCATCTTTGGCATTTGCATTCAAAAGCTCCTTAATCAACTCTGCTTCATTTTCACTTACCCTGCCATCACTTTTTGCAATTTTGGCTAGAAGTGCGATAACATAATAATTCATACGCCTTTTAAACTCATCTATTCTTTCTTCCATAACCCCGCGGACAAAGCCCTTTGCAAAGCCTTTAGCTCCTTTTGTGGCTGAGTTGAAAAAATCCTGTTTTCCCCAAGTCTTATAATACCAATAAAACGCCAAAATAGCGAGTATAATCAAAACTAAAATCATTGAATTTGCTCTTTAAAACTTTCAAAATAAAGCTTATCAAGCTCTTTTTTGCTTAAATCAATATTATCAAGCTTAAAACGCTTATCCTTCGTGCTTAAGCCTAATTTATAAGCCTTCACTCCAAATTCTCTAGCCAAATTTAAAAAAGCCTCTTCGTTTTCTTTTTCCACTCCCACTATGGCACGACTTGCACTCTCATCAAAAATCATTTTCTCATCATCAAAACCACTTTTTAACTCAAGTCCCACATTAGAAATCGCACACATTTTTGCCAAAGTTATAGCAATACCCCCAATTCCTACGCTATTAGCACACTCAAGCAAAGAATTTTGATTTGCCTTAAAAAGCAAATTCCAAAGTGCAAGTTCAGCCTTGTAATCACACTCTTTAAGTGTGCCTGATACTTTTTTATCTTGTATTTTCATAGCCAAAGAACCCCCAAATTCCCCAAAACTTTCCCCTAAAAGATAAATGCTTAAATTTTCCTTATCAAAACTGGCTTTTAAGGTTTTATTCGCATCTTCTAAAACACCCACGCTCACTATGGTAGGGCTTGGATAAATGCTTAGTCCTTCGCTTTCATTATAAAGTGAAACATTACCACTAACTACGGGAGTATTTAACTCCTTACACGCTTCTTTAATGCCTTCACACCCTTGCGCAAATTGCCACATCACTTCAGGATTTTGCGGATTGCCATAATTTAAACAATCGCTTATGGCTAGGGGTTTAGCACCCGTGCAAGCTACTTTTCTACCGGCAGCTGCCACAGCCAAAGCCGCTCCTATTTTAGCACTAATATAATTTAAACGCGAATTGCACTCCATAGCCATAGCCACACCCGCTCCATTTTCTTTAACACGAATAACACTAGCACCTAAGGCTCCATCTGCTTTTAGGGTATTAGTTTGCACGCTAGAATCAAATTGCTCATAAATAAAGGCTTTATCATTTACATTTTCATTTTGCAAGATTTGGATAAAAAGTTCTTTGGTGCTTATTTTTAACTCAAATTTGTAGTTTTTATTTTCGCTTAAATACTTTGGCTCACTCAAAGGGCGGCTTAAAATCGGTGCTTTTTCGCTTAAAGGCTCGATAGGTATAAGCCCTACAAGCTCACCTTGCCAAAAAAGCTCCATTTTTCCCGTATCCGTAACTTCGCCCATCACCACAGCATCTAAATCCCATTTTTTGAAAATTTCTATAACCTTATCTTCACAGCCTTTTTTAGCACAAATAAGCATTCTTTCTTGAGACTCACTTAACATTAGCTCATAAGGCGTCATAGCACTCTCACGCATAGGAGTTTTATCCAAATAAAGCTTCATACCACTCCCACTTCTTCCTGCCATTTCAAAAGAACTTGAAGTAAGCCCCGCTGCACCCATATCTTGAATACCTACGATATAATCTGTTTTAAAAAGCTCTAAACAAGCTTCCATAAGAAGTTTTTCACTGAAAGGGTCGCCAATTTGCACGGTTGGACGCAAAGACTTGCTTTCTTCATTAAAGCTATCACTTGCCATCACAGCCCCGCCAAGTCCATCACGCCCTGTTTTTGACCCCACATAAATAACAGGATTTCCCACTCCTTCAGCCTTAGCGTAAAAAAGTTCTTCACTTTTGCAAAGCCCTAAGGCAAAGGCATTGACTAAGATATTTCCATTAAAACACTCATCAAAAGCACATTCTCCGCCTATAGTTGGCACTCCCATACAATTTCCATAATGTGAAATTCCACTCACTACACCTTTAACAAGGTATTTTTGATGTTTGCCACATTTTTCATCGTGGATATTGCCAAATTTTAAGGAATTTAGACCCGCAACCACTCTTGCACCCATAGTGAAAACATCACGCAAAATTCCCCCCACTCCCGTAGCCGCACCTGCAAAAGGCTCGATAAAGCTAGGATGATTATGACTTTCCACCTTAAAAACCGCCGCCATACCCTGACCTACATCAATCACTCCTGCATTTTCTCCGGGTCCTTGTATCACCCAAGGTGCTTTTGTGGGAAAACCTTGAAGGTATTTTTTGCTGGATTTATAAGAGCAATGCTCACTCCACATCGCAGAAATTACACCCAGTTCAAGCAAATTTGGCTCACGCCCTAAAATTTCTAAAATTTGTGCGTATTCTTCATCGCTAATTTTGTGTGCTTTTATGGTTTGTTTATCCATCTTTATCCTTTCATTTTCCTAAGCAAAAATTACCAAACATTTCATCTAAAATTTCACTCCTTTGGAAATCTTTGGTAAATTTTGCAAGTTCGCTAAGGGCTAAATTAAGCTCAAAAGCAAAAAGCTCTAAGGAATTTTCTTTCAAAAGTTCTTTAGCTCTAAAAATCGCTTCGCTTGAAATTTTACAAGATTGAATAAGCTCTAAAGAACTCACCATAATACCTTCACTATCAAAAGAATTAAGATAATTTTGTAATTGCTTTTTCAACAAAGTTAGGTCTTTTTGAGCGCTAAGCTTGATAAAATTTTTATTTTGAGTATTTTTAAAAACCCTTTCTAAATCATTTTTGTTTAAAATCCAAAAGATTTTTTTATCCGTATTTGCCAGTAATTCAAAAATTTTCTCATCTTCTTCATCTTCCTTTCTTGAAGCGTCAAAAACAGCTAAAATAATATCCGCATCTTCAAGACTTTTTTTGCTTAAGGCTACGCCCATTTGCTCTATACTATCCTTACTTTCTCTAATGCCTGCTGTATCGATAATGCGTAATAAATGTGTGCCAAGCTTAAAGCTTTCTTCTATGGTATCACGAGTCGTTCCTGCTATATCTGAAACTATGGCTCTTTCATAAGAAAGCAAAGCGTTCAAAAGCGAAGATTTGCCTACATTAGGCTTACCTATGATGGCGATTTTAAAACCTTCTATGAGTCCTTTTTTGCTTTGAGATAGGGTGTAAATTTCTTTTAAAATTTTAGCGTTTTCTTCACACATTTTAGCAATTTGCTCTAGTAAATCGCTTGGTAAATCATCATCAGCATAATCAATGCTAACTTCTACAAAGGCTAAGGTTTTAACCAAATCTGTGCGAATTTTTTCTAAAAGCTCGCCTAATTTTCCTTGCAGATTGCGTGCTATGATTTTAGCTGCTAATGCGGATTTTGAAAGTATCAATTCTTGTATATTTAAAGCCTTTAAAGGAGTCATTTTTCCGTTTAAACACGCTCTTTTGCTAAACTCCCCCGCTAAGGCAAGCCTAGCACCTAAACCCACAAGCTCTTCAAGCAAAATTTCACTCACACTAAATCCTCCGTGAGTTTGAAATTCCACTATATCTTCGCCTGTAAAACTAAAAGGGGCTTTAAAATATATCATTATAGCTTCGTCTATAAGCTCATTATTTTGATTGAAAAGTTTTGTGAAAATAGCCTGACGCGGAGTGAGATTTTTTTTACGACTAAGCTTTAAAGCAATTTTTAAGGCTTTTTCTCCACTGAGTCGCACAATACAAATCGAACCCACGCCATAAGCTGTGGCAATGGCTGCTATGGTATCATTCATCTTTTTTTAAAAAATCATTTATCACAACAAATCTTTGCTCGTTATTTTGCTTGATTCCTACATATTTGTCTGGAAATTCAGCTCTTAATTGTTCTAAAGCAATTTTAATCAAAACCCCATCTAAAGGCTTAGTTTGTCCGCGTCCTTGAGTTTTAATCTTTTCAATAACACCTTGCAAATAAAGCTGCATAGCTTGAGTTTGATTTTCTAAAAATTGAGCGATTTCAAGACGCACTAGAAGATTGTATTTTAAATTAATCCAATTATGCAAAAGATAAGAAATAGCCTTGTAACGATGTGCTTCTTTGCCTATCATCAAAGCAGCATCTTCGCCATCTAAGCAAATCAAAACACAATTTTCATCATACATTTTAAGCTCGCTCAGCCCTATTTTAAACTGCGAACTTTCCAAAAGTCTTACAAGCTGAACGCGAATCTCTTCTAAAATATCTTCATTCTTAGCCCTACTTCCCCTGTGAAAACTATCAAAAATAGCTTCGCTTTTAACGGCGTATTTTTGAGTTTGATTTTTCTCATTTTTACTTTCATTTTCTTGCTCCAAAGAAGGCTTGATTTCATAAGAATTCGCTTCTAAGGGCTTGATTTCTTGCGAGTGTGTTTTGTGATTTTTTGAATTTAAAAAATCTTTTTTAGGAGTTTTTTTGAAAACTCTTTTTTTAGCCTTCACTTCTATGATGGCTTTTTTTCTTCCTAAACCCAAAAAACCCTTTCTTGGATGCTGGATAATTTCATATTCTAAATCCATCACAGAGCATTCTAACTTCCTTGAAGCTTCGGTTAAAGCACTTTGAAGGTCAATGGCTTCGATTTTCATTTTTCTTGCTCCCCTTGTTTTTTAGCATGCTCTTTGGCAAAAATTTTATTAATCACCCATTGTTGCACCAAAGAACAAAGATTATTCACAAACCAATAAAGCGTAAGTCCCGCAGGGAAAGTGATAAAGAAAAAGGTAAAAATCACAGGCAAAAATTTCATAATCTTAGCCTGCATAGGATCTTGTATGGTCATAGGAGTGATAAGCTGTTGTAAAAACATCGTAGCTCCCATTAAAATAGGCAAGACAAAATAAGGGTCCATCACCGATAAATCGTGTATCCACAAAGCCCAAGGAGCCGCTTTTAACTCAATAGCATTTAGCAAAACCCTATAAATAGCAAAGAAAATAGGAATTTGCAAGAGTATAGGCAAACACCCACTCATTGGATTGGCTCCGTGTTTTTTATAAAGCTCCATCATATGCATATTCATTTTTTGCGGGTCGCCTTTATAACGCTCCCTTAGTTCTTTCATTTTAGGAGCTAAATCTTTAAGCTTATTCATAGAAATCATAGACTTATAAGTAAGCGGGAAAAGAATAATTCGCACGATTAGGGTCATCACTACTATAGCCCAGCCCCAATTTCCTATATACTGATGCAAGAAATTCAAAAACTCAAACATAGGTTTGGCTATAAAAGTAAACCAACCATACTCAACAACAGCTTCAAGGCGTGGGTCTATGCTTCTTAAAATCACATGCTCTTTAGAGCCTATATAGCCCCCTGCCTTAAATTCATTATCACTATAAGCAAAAATCAAAGGATTGTTGTTAGCATCCTTGCTAAGGGCTACATTTAGAGGCTTGTCAAAATTATAAAAGAAAGTCGCATAGTATCTATCAAAAGCCGAAGTCATAAGGGCATTATTAAAGCTTTCATCTTTTTCTACATCCCCATCTTCATAGGTATGAATGGTATCTTTATCGTCCATCACCAAAGCACCATGCACTGTATAGCTATCCACAGCGATATTAGGGCGAAAACCCGGACTGATAAAATAAGTCGCATTTTGAGTGAGCTTTATATTTATTTCATAATTTCCCTTAGGATAAAAAATAAGTTCTTTTTCAACGGTTAAGCTTGAGAGCTTTTGAGTGAGCTTTAAAACCCCACTTCCATTTTCATCCACAAAAAGCTTATTAGCACTTGCGATATAAGGGGTTTTAAAGGCTTGTGAATTTATGTTTGTATCGCTAAAACGCATTTCTAAAGGATAGGGACTATTTTCCTTGCTAACAAGATTGATAAATTCGCCTTTGTCATTTTGGTATTTTTTGTCTTTAAGATAAAAGGCAGAAATTCTACCCAAAGAATCAATAACTGCTTCAAAATGCGCACTCTCAACCTTAGCTATCACAGCATTTTGCGAAGGTAAATCTGTATTTGGCGTAGGGGTATTTTGTATATTAGGAGTATTATTCACACTGGCATTTTGTGTCTTTTCTTGTGTGATATTTTGCTCTGTTTTTAAAGGGTGCTTAGGAATGAAAAAATAATCATACACAATAAAAAATAAAAAAGAAAGCACAACAGCCAAAAGTATGCGTTTTTGCTGAAAAATATTATTTGAATTATTCACTGATTTGTCCTTTTAAAGATAATTTTTACAAGATAAAAACTTTTGTTTTTATAAGGTATATATAAAAAATAAAGCTGCTTTTGTGCCAAAAATATAGGCTTAAAGCATAAATTCATAGTATGGAAATTCTTAGAAATTCTAGGATAATCAAAGCCCCCTTTGAAAAAAGGATTGCACCTTAAAATTCTAAAAAAAGTAGAAAAAAAAGCCAAAAAAAGATTCTTTTTTTGAAACTGCCAAAGCGCATACTCAGAACAACTAGGATAATACCTACAAACAGAGGGTTTTAAAGGGCTTAAGAATTTTTGATAAAAACGGAGTATTTTTAGGCATATTATTTGAAACATTCTAGTTTTCTTAGTCCCCATTTTAGATTTTTTTCCAAGCTAGAAAAAGAAAGCTCGGTGATTTCGCTTTTAGCTACAAAAATATATTTACCCGCTTGAAGATTTTTTTCAAATCTAGCAAACAAAGCCCTTAAAATCCGTTTTGAGCGATTTCTAAGCACTGCTTTTCCAACTTTTTTACTAGCCACAACGGCTATTTTTTTTTCATAACCACTAAGATAAAAAATGATTACACCCTCACAGTGCCATTTTTTACCCATTTTATATACAGAGGCAAATTCCCCACTGGTGCTAAATTTATCAAAATTCCTCACACAGCAAGTCTTTTTCTACCTTTAGCGCGTCTTGCATTGATTACCTTGCGACCATTTTTGCTTTTCATACGAACACGAAAGCCGTGAGTGCGTTTTCTTGGAGTGCCGTGTGGCTGGTAAGTTCTTTTCATTTGATTTTTCCTTAAAAAATTATAAAATAAGCTGGTATTCTATCTTAATCTTACTTATAAATTGCTTTTGATTAAGGGTAATTTTGCTAAATTTCAAAATTATTTTTTCAAGGGTCAAAAATGCAAAGCTTAAAAGCTAACAAGCCAAAATTAAAACTCAATTTAAAACGCAAAAGCCAAGCTAAATGATACGCTCTCTTTATTATCTAAAAGCTATGGGTTTTAGCTTCATCGATACGCCCTTAAATACACCCACAAAAAGCCCCGAGCAAGCACAAAATTTCAAGGATTTAAAAAAACTCATATCATCTTGCACGCTCTGCTCTTTTTCTAAAACACGCCAATTTAGCCTAATGGAAAAAGATATAAAAAAAGTAAAACTACTCATTGTTGATACTTTCGCTACAAAAAGCGAAAATGAAAGTGGAATTTTACTCAACTCCAAAAAAGGCGAAAAATTAAAACATTATTTATACGAAAATTTAGGACTTCGCGATGAAGATTTTTATTTTTCTTATCTTTTTAAATGTTTTTGTAATGGAAAATTTGATGATTTTTCGCTACAATCTTGTTTGCCTTTTTTTCTAAATGAGCTAAAGCTAATCAAGCCCACTTTTTTGCTTTGTCTAGGAGAATACGCTTTTAAAAGCTTAGGGTTTAAGGATTTCCATATTTTAAAAGGCGAAATTTTTGCTTATCACAATTTTTTTATAATGCCAAGTTATGATTTGGATTTTATAGAAAAAAACCCAAGCTATGAGAAAAATTTCATACAGGATTTAAAAAAAATTAAAGGATTTTTATGAAAAAAATATTTTTGACCTTTTTTCTATTTTGCTGTTTGCTTTACGCAAAAGAGCAGAAATTAGTCGATGTAAAAGTGGCTGAAAATTTTTATCCCAAATTAAGCACTCAAACTTGCAGTGCTTCTTGTCTTTTTGAGCTTTTAGAAGGAAGATTATATCTTAGTTTTTTAAGTGAATTTAGCGAGCAAAGCGACCAATTTTTAGCCAATGTTTATGCCAAACTTTTAAATTCCATTACGGATTTTGAAAACAATCTCTTAAAAATCACTTCGGTCAAACTTGCCATTATTATCCCTGAAAAAACCATTAAAAGCTACTCAAGCACCCTGATTAACTCAAGCATAGCCTATCTTTTAAGACAAAGGGCAGAAATTAGAGTGAAGGTTTTTTTAACAGGGACAGAAGAAAGTAGCCAAATTCAATCAGCACTTAGTCAAGCTCAAGCTCAAGGATACCAGTATGCCATAGCGGGTTTTACTCTAAAGGGTGTTAATGAGCTAAAAAACTACTCAGGTTCTATGAAAATTTTCATCCCCACTATCCATAAAAACAAGGTCCAAATTTCAAACCCAAATATCATTTTTGGAAGCATAGATTATGACGCTCAAATTGCCACGCTTTTGAAAAAAGCAAATGATAATATCGCTATCTTTAGCGACTCTTCTGCCTTATCTAGCAATTTAAATTCAAGCATATTAAGCCAAAATCAAAACGCTAGAATTTACACCCTAGAAGGAGAAAAGCTTGATTTTAACAGGCTTTTAAAAGCTCAAGGGGGTCTTAATAACGCTTCGATATTTTTCAACACTCCCTTAATCAAAACAGCCCTAACAAGCTCACAATTAAGAATTTACAATATCCGTCCTTTTGTGCTTTTATCCACTCAAATCAATTATAATCCAACCTTTTTAAGCCTTACTCAGCAAGGCGATAGAGAAAATTTCATTATCGCTAATTCCATTCATAATCAAGACGATACTCTTGTTTATCTTAATGAAATTTTTAATCAAAGCATAGACTATAATTGGATTGCCTATGCTACAAGTATAGGAGTGGATTATTTTTATACGGAATTTTTAAACAAAAAAAGCAATAGTTTATTTGATGAAAAAATTGAAAATTCTCAAGTGTCTTATGGGGTGCGTCTTATGCAAGGCAAAGAAGCAAGTTTTGAAGAATTAAAATAATTCTTCAAAAAGTTTTTTTAATTGCAATCCCATTGGGGCAGGTTTTTGCTCTCTTACAAAGGCTAGGGTTAAATCCATTTTAAAAAGCAGCAAGCTCTCTTTATAAATTTCTTGCGAAAGTTCCACAGAAGCACTTTTGATTTTTGTGATTTTTGTTTGAATTTCTAGGATGTCGCCAAGTCTTGCGGGTCTTAAGAAATTACAATTTGCCCTTCTTAGCAAAAAATGCCCCTTAGAAGCATTAAAAATATCCACTTTTTTATTGAAAAAAATTTCACTCCTAGCCCTTTCACAAAATTTCAAATAATTACTATGATACACCACCCCGCCCGCATCGGTATCTTCATAATACACGCGTATTTTCATCTTTGCTCCTTTAAATTTTGTTCTATTAATTTTATCTCATCATCGCTAAGATTATAGAGTTTATAGACTAAAGAATTGATTTTGTTTTCAAGTTCTTGGGTGTTTGCGTTTTTATCTTGCTCTTTTAAATTTAAAATGGCACCCACTAAATTGACAAGCTCATCGGCTGTTTTTTGATTTTTAGAATTTATTTTTGGAATGGGAAATTTTTCTACATATTGATTTGATAATAAAAAACCTTTGTCAGAATACAAATGTCCTATATTTTTAAAATAATAAAATATCAAACTAGAATTTAAAAACCCTAAAAGATATTTGAGTTCATTTTTAGAATTTGCTACCATAAAAGCCATAGAGTCTAACAAAATACATTCTCTTTCCAAGATAAAACTTGGCTCTTGTGTTATTCTTTGCCAACCTATCTTTTCCTTTTCAAATTCATCTAAATAAGCACAATTTCTAAGATTATAAGGAGTTACTCCTTTATCAGCTCTTTTTTCTAATTGGGGATAAAATTCATCAAAATGTTTTTTTAAACTT